>QQUJ01000019.1 GCA_008501635.1 Pseudomonadota bacterium | reverse complement strand
ACTGAACTCGTTGATCCATCGCACAGGTCTCTTTCCAGGGCATCGGCAAGTCCTCCTTGCCAACGCAATCTACCCTGTAAACCTTGTGCCCGGTCTATTCTGTAAACCATGTTACCGGTCTGTACCCACCCTCGCCCTCTCCCTGAGGAAGAGGGAAACTGGTGTGCACCTCCTCCTCGCGGGAGAAGGTGAGGATGGGGGGGAAAACCGCTCGCAGGTCGGGTTAGCGAAGCGTAACCCGACGAATGCGAGGTGTCGGGTTACGCCGGCTAACCCGACCTACATTGATTGTCGCCAAGGTGGTGGTTTGGGGGTGTTATGTGGGATTAATAGCCCTCTAACTGAGGGAGGGGGAATGTGGTGGATCCCTTCTCCCCGCGGGAGAAGGTGAAGATGAGGGGAATCGGCCCGTAGCTGTCGGGTTACGCGTTGCTAACCCGACCTACATTTACTCGAGAGCTCGCGCTATGGCTTGCGCCTGTGCGCTGGAAAGTCCGAGGTCGGTGGCGCAGCGCAGGATCAGGGGAACGACCGCCTCGTAAGCCTGCGCGGTCAGCGGTGCGCTTTCCCCGAGTGCTGCGCGGTGGGCTGCGACGGTCTGCGCATCGCCGCGCATGATGGGGCCGGTCAAGGCGCGCGGCACGCCGACTTCGCGCACGTTCTCCGCCACCGTTCCCAGCAGAGCACCCAAGGCGTGTTCCGACTGCTGGCGCGTCAAACCGAGTTGTTCCAGCGCGGGGACGGCGGCGTTGACCAACGCCGCGGCGCCATTGGCAACCAGCGAGGCGACGGCGTGATAGGCCGGTCCGTGGATGGGTGCCGTCAACGGGACAGCTCCGATGCTGCGTGCGATGGTCGCTGCGGATCCGACAGCGCCGGCATCGCCGGCGATCACGAACGCTACGCCCTCGAAACTTGGGCCTTTGGGAGCGTCGGAAAAGGATGCGAGCGGATGCATGACGCCGACCGGGAACCCGGCTTTCCGGCAGGCGATGAGTTCGTCCACGCCCCGCGCCCCGGCACAGTGCAGGATCGACGCATCCCGGTTGCCTACGGCGGCGATGTGCTCGGCGCAGGTGGCAATCGCGGCATCCGGCACGGCCAGCACGATCACGTCGGCTTTCGTCACAGCATCCGCGTCGAAGGCATGTCCAGGGATCAACACCGATGGGTGCTCAGTCCCCTGCAGCGCAGATGCAAGCCCCCGGCCCACTCGACCGCGGCCGACGATGACAACGTTCAATGACTCGCCCTTCCCCTGTGTCTGTTCAATTGTACTTTTTTACGGCGGCGTTGTATTTCGACATGATTTCGTCCAGCTGATCTTCCGGTACGAACTGATGCCATTGGTCCCGGGGAATGTTGGCCATGGCCGTGGCATTGAAGCCGCCGCATTGCGGACACGTGAACAGGAAGGTGTGTTTGTTCTGGCAGGTGACGGTATCGATGGCGTAGGTGTCCAGTTCCAGTGGGCACTGGCATTTCTTGCAGATGGGGGAAAAACCGGCTCTTGAATACATGGCGCGATCAGCCTGAAGTCGATGCTTCGTGACAATGTAGCAGATATGCAGCGAACCTATTCCAGCCACGTGATTGCAACCGGCGCAAGTCGCACTTGTCTGCCCTCATTGCTCGGTTTGAGTCACGCCGCTTCCAAAGCGGCAGGAGAGGTGGCGCTGCGCCAGCGCCCCTTTCGAGATCACTACTCTGTTGGCGTTTTGGAGATTCGGGTTGACACGATCTACGCTGTGGTGAGGGGACTGCGCAGCCGGAAGAGAAACATGGAAGAGGATTCGGATCGCCATCCTGGAAATGCACCCGGCGACTGGTATATCGACCGCCGTTGCATCGATTGCGGCGCCTCGCATTCCGTGGCACCCGAACTGATCGAGCACCGCGCGGGTCAGTGCGTGTTCGTCCGTCAGCCGGTTACCGAGACGGAGATCGAGGCGGCGTGGCGGGCTGTGCTGGTCTGCCCCACCGCATCGGTGCGGCGCGAGTCGGGCGGCTCCCCGCCCCCCGATCTGTTCCCGCACGCCATCGCAGCGGGTGTCTACCGCTGCGGCTACAACGCGCGAAGCTCCTACGGTGCACACGCCTACTTTGTCGAACGCCCGAGCGGCAACGTACTCATCGATGCACCGCGCTGGAGTCGGCGGGTGAATGCGTTCATCTCCGCCCATCACGGACTGGATCATATCTTTCTGACGCATCGCGACGATGTGGCGGATGCTGAAAAGTACGCAAAGGCTTTCGGGGCGCAGGTGTGGATCCATGAACGGGACGCGGACGCGGCGCCGTTTGCCAACCATCTGTTGCGCGGCGGGAGCGTCATACAGCCGCTTCCCGGTTGGCAGGCGATTCCGGTGCCCGGACACACGGCGGGCAGCGTGGTCTATCTGCTGGAGGACACCTTCCTGTTCAGCGGTGATTCGTTGGCGTGGAGCTTCGCCAAACAACGCCTCGTCGCCTTCCGGGATGCCTGCTGGCATTCGTGGGCCGAACAGACGCGCTCGCTGGAGCGGCTGCTCGAGTATGAATTCGAGTGGGTTCTTGCCGGTCATGGCGGCAGTGTGAATCTGCCGCGCGTGTCGATGCGGGATCAGTTGCAGGCGCTGGTGCGGTGGACGTCGTCCTGACAAGCGCGAGCCGTTACCTCGATGTGCAGAATCGGGGTGGCAGGGTCAGAACTCGACCCGATACCAGGTGGTTTCGTTCCGTTCCACACGATAGCGTGCCCACTGGTTGAAATCGATGCAGGTGCAGTGCGCTTTCTTGCGCCGGTGATGGCCGACCACCACCTGATAGGTGATGTTGGCCGCGGGTTGCTCGTCACAGGGCGCCTCTATCGCCAGGATGCGTCGCACCTCCCAGTTGCCGCCGAATGAACCGTTGCTGTAGGTGCAGCCGGGACGCAGGGGGCGCTGTGGTGTCGCTGCCGTGTTGCGGTGACCCATGACTTATACGCTCTGGCGGACCATCAACGCGCGGATGTGGCCGATGGCCTGGGCAGGATTGAGCCCCTTGGGGCAAACATCGGTGCAGTGCATGATGGTGCGGCACCGAAAGAGCTTGTACGGCCCTTCCAATTCATCCAGGCGTGCGTCGGTTGCCTGATCACGACTGTCGGTGAGAAAGCGCCAGGTTTGCAGCAACGCGGCCGGCCCGCGGTACTTGTCCGGATTCCACCACCATGAGGGGCAGAACGTAGAGCAGGCCGCGCAGAGGATGCATTCGTAGAGCCCGTCCAGGCGTTCGCGCTCCTGCGGGGATTGGAGCCGTTCCTTCTCGGGTGGTGCAGTAGTGTTGATGAGGTAGGGGCGCGCCATACGGTATTGGTGGAAGAAGGGCTCCATGTCGACCACCAGATCCCTGATCACGGGCAGCAGCGGCAACGGACGGATCTGCACCGGCTCTTTGAGGGACACCACCGGCGTGATGCAGGCCAGCAGGTTGCGGCCATTGATATTCAGCGCATCCGATCCGCAGACGCCCTCGCCGCAGGAGTGGCGGAAACTGAGCGTTTCATCGTCGGCCTTGATCCGGATCAGTGCCTCCCGGACCATCATCTCCGGCCCGACCTCCAGCTCGTAGTCCTGCATGTGGGGAGCGGTATCGGTTTCGGGGTTAAAGCGATAAATGGAAAAGCGCATTGGTTTTAATGGTGATCCTGTGAGTCAGGGTTGCCGGATGCGCGCCACTCCGCGTAGCACGCGTAACCGCAGAAATGCAGCAGGTAATCGACGACTTCCTGGGTGAGCATCTCGGAAGGATTGATTTCTGTCTGGCACGAGTGACAAGTTGGTGAAGGTTGCTCGGTTTGCTTGTTCATGTCGCTTTTCATTCTAGCGAATGCCGGGATCCCAGGAACAGGGACCGCCGGTGCTGCCCCACATCACAGCAGGGCTTGGCGTATGCTCGGCAAACGAGAGGGTGATTGACGAATTTAATGCCTGCCGCGCTCGCTGATCCTATGATCGATGCTGACACGGATCGTTTGCTCGATCGCCCGCCAATCGTCCTCATGCAGCACACCGTTGACCAGCGGGAAGATGGCGCGCTCTTCCAGGACAATCTGCTTGCGAAACTCTGTACTAAAGGCCTCGGCGCGCCGCCTGATTTCATCCGCTGCGACCACATGACCATACTGCGCGGCGAGGGCTATGGTTTCAAGTGCAGCCCCCTTATCGGCGACGGATCGATGCAGATTTTTCAGTACCTCGACAACCAAGCGCGGTGAACCGGTTTGTTCGGCAAGTCGATCACAGATCATCCACTCCTCCGCGCAGTGGCTGCCTGACAGGCCGGGTCTGAGATAGGCCATCAATTCCACGAGTTCGGTGTAGTCGAGGGGTTCCTCAAGCTCGATGTCGCGCACAATGCTATCCAGGAACGTCAACTGTGCGTCATAGTCCTGATGATCCTGCAGGAGATGTTCGAGAAACCGCGCCATAAGACCTTTCCGCCGACTACGCTACGACCTCACACTATCCTCGTACCATCAATTACACAAACGATAAATAATCAACAATAATATTAAATATTGTCATATCAAATGGGTGTAGGTGGACCGATGGACATTGAATTTGCGCGCACCTTTCTCAAGGTGGTCGATACCGGCAGTTTCGTTCGTGCGGCCAAAACCTTGCATATTACGCAAGCGGCCGTGAGCAGAAGAATCAGCTCGTTGGAGAGCTATCTGGGCTGTGAGCTTTTCGTGCGCAACAAAGCGGGGGCGACCATGACCGCCGCGGGGCGACGTTTCCTGCGCTACGCCGCCAATATGGTGCAGACGCTGGAGCGTGCCCGTCACGAAGTGGGCGTAGCTCAAGCCTTCGAGGGATCGCTGGCCGTGGGGGGACGCTTCGGATTGTGGGAGGGTCTGCTGCTCAAGTGGCTGAATGCCCTCAGTGTGGAGATCCCCGATGTGCAAATCAGGGCGCACATCGGCTTTGAAGAGGGACTGATGCAGGAACTCGTCGATGGCAGTCTGGATATCGGCGTCATGTACACACCGCAGAGCCGACCAGCCCTGAAAGTCGAACGCCTGTTCGAAGAGGAACTCATTCTGGTGACGAGCACTGAAGAGGAGTGCCACACGCCCAATCCCGATCGCTATGTCCACGTCGACTGGGGGCCTGAGTTTCTGGCACAGATCAGCGGCGGCCTGCCCCAACTGAGCAGTCCGCGCGTGATTGTGGGGATCGGCTGGCTGGGGCTGCAGCGTATCCTGACGGATGGCGGCTCGGGCTATTTTCCACACCGTCTGGTGCGGGAGCTGATCGAACAGGGGCGGGTGTTTCCTGTATCGCACGCTCCGAGTTTCCAGCAGCCCGTCTACGTGGTGTATCCGAGTTCGTCGAACAATCCCCTGATAGCGCCGGCAGTGGGCAGGTTACACCAGGTGGCAGCGACGGTGATGAGTCACTCCTAGGATCTTGCTCCGGCGCGTGTCATCTGGATGCCGCCGATCAGGCTCTGCTGCGCAACCGGTGTCAACCGCCGCCACGCTGAAAGTAGCGGTCGAAGCGTTCGAGGAATGCTTTGAAACGTGCTGTCTGTTCGCCATGGTACTCAATGCTGGTCGGTGTAGCGGGCAGGCTGAGCAGGGCGATCCGTCGCTGCCGGGTCGGGCCGAGCGTCACGCTGAACTGTTCGCCGGGTTGGAATTCGACGATGGCGGTGCGCCGGCCAACGGTGAAGGGACACTGTCCAGCTGCGGTGGGGAGTATGCGTTGAAAATCCTCCCAGGTGATGGCCATCTCACGTTCGATGACTACCGCCACCGGGTCTACCCGCCGGCGATCGGCGGCCAAATGGCCAATTCATCGCCCTCCTCCAGCAATTTCCGAGTGCGTTCTTCAGGGGGGATGAAGGTGCCGTTGACGAGTACCAGATGCGCGAGTCGAGGTGGCAGATTGAACTGATCGATCATGCGTTGGGTGCTGGTTCCCTCCTGTATGGCCATTTCCACCTGGTTACCGGAGGCGCCCGAAGGCAGGTATTGCGACAGGGTGGCAAAGAGCTTTACTTTAATCTTCATGGCTACCTATGCTTCTGCTAGATATGTCCAACAGGAGGTCTATAGTTATCGGAGTATAGCAATCGCTCATCACAAGCAACGGCTTGTCAAAAACAAAAACAATTAGAAATCATTGGGTTCTTTTAAATAATCAGGAGCTGAACCTAACGGAAATAGTCGGATTTTTACAACCGTCACCACGTCAGTACCCGAACGCCTCGCCGCGCAGCCGACCATGATGCCCAGCTGTGACGGGGAGGACGATTTTCAAAACAATAAGGAGGAGGAGAATGCTTAGGTCCCTTCATATCGAACCGTCCAAGTGCACCAGTTGCCTGCAGTGCGAGATGGCCTGTTCTCTGGAGAACGAGGGGGTTATCAACCCCGCCCGATCGCGTATTCGTGTATTTCAGTTCCACGCCGACGGTAAGTTCGTCCCCTACACCTGCACCCAATGCGCCGAAGCGTGGTGCATGCAGGCATGTCCCGTCGATGCCATCAGCAACAACCTCTCAACGGGCGCCAAGGAGGTCAACGTGGCCCGCTGTGTGGGTTGCAAAGTCTGCACCATCGCCTGTCCGTTTGGCACCATCAACTACCAGGCTCACTCCGGCAAGGTCATCAAGTGCGATCTGTGCGGCGGGGATCCGGCTTGCGTGAAAGCCTGTCCCACCGGTGCGATCACCTATATCGATGCTGACACCACCGGACTCGACCGCATGCGCGCCTGGGCTGCCAAGACCGGTGCCCAACCCGCAGCAGCTCAAGCCTGATCTGAAGGAGGAACGCGAAAATGGCATGGCAGAAAAAAATACTGCGGGTAGACCTCAGCAAAGGCACCTGCACCCCCGAGCCCCTCAATATGGAGTGGGCGCAGCAATACATCGGCCAGCGCGGTCTCGCCACCAAGTATCTGGTGGAGGAGATGGATCCGAAGACCGATCCACTCTCACCGAAGAATAAGCTGATCTTCGCCACCGGTCCCTTGACCGGTACCCTGGCATCGACAGGTGGGCGCTACTCGGTCATCACCAAGGGCGCATTGACCAACGCAATCGCCTGCTCCAACTCGGGTGGTTACTTCGGTCCCGAGCTCAAGTTTGCCGGCTGGGACATGATCATTATCGAGGGTAAGGCGAAATCCCCGGTCTACCTGCACATCGAGAACGACAAGGCCGAGTTGCTGCCCGCTGACGAACTGTGGGGCAAATCGACCTGGGAGACCGAGGAGTGGATCCACGCCCGTCACCAGGATCCGCAGATGCGTATCGCCTCCATCGGCGTGGCCGGGGAGAATCAGGTGCTCTACGCCTGCGTGGTCAACGATCTGCATCGCGCCGCCGGGCGTTCGGGCGTGGGTGCGGTAATGGGTTCGAAAAACCTCAAATGCATCGCCGTGCGCGGCACCCAAGGTGTGGCAGGCATACGCGACATCAAAGGTTTCATGGAGGCGACGTCCGCCGCGAAAAAGATCCTGGTCGACAATCCCGTCACCGGACAGGGTCTGCCCACCTATGGGACCCAGGTGCTGATGAACGTGATCAACGAGGTCGGCGCCCTGCCCACCCGCAACCATCGCGATGTGCAGTTCGAGGGCGCCAGCAAGATCTCCGGGGAGGCGATGCATGAACCCCGGCCCACCGACGGCAAGGCCAACCTGGTGACCAACCAGGCGTGCTTTGGCTGCACCATCGCCTGTGGCCGTATTTCGAAGGTCGACCAGAACCACTTCACGGTGAAAAACAATCCCAGGTACTGGGGTGCCTCGGGCGGGTTGGAGTACGAGAACGCCTGGTCATTGGGCGCCGACACCGGAGTAGACGATCTCGACGCATTGACCTACACCAACTTCATCTGCAACGAGCACGGGATGGATCCCATCTCCTTCGGCGCCACCGTGGCCGCCGCCATGGAGCTCTACGACATCGGTGCCATCGACGACAAGATTACCGGTGGGATGTCGCTGCGCTTCGGCTCGGCGGAGGATCTGGCGAAGGCCGTCGAGATGACCGCCAAGGGTGAGGGTTTCGGCAAGGAACTCGCCCTGGGTTCGCGGCGACTGTGCGAGAAATACGGCCACGGCGAACTCTCCATGTCGGTCAAGAGCCAGGAATTCCCCGCCTACGACTCGCGCGCCATCCAGGGCATCGGACTGGCCTACGCCACCAGCAACCGCGGCGCCTGCCATTTGCGCGCTTACACCATCGCCTCGGAGATACTGGGCATTCCGGTGAAGACCGATCCACATGCCGCCGAGGGCAAGGCGGAACTGGTGAAAGCGTTCCAGGATGCCACGGCAGCCTGGGATTCGACGGGCCTCTGCGTCTTTACCTCCTTCGCCTGGACCCTGGCCGATATCGCCCCCCAGATGGGTACGGCCTGCGAGGGCGATTGGAGTGTGGAGAAACTGGCGGAAGCCGGCGAGCGGATCTGGAACATGGAGCGCCAGTTCAATCTGGCCTCCGGCCTGACCAGCGCCGACGACAATCTGCCGCCGCGGATCCTGAAGGAAGGGGCCAAGACGGGACCCGCCAAGGGAATGGTCAACCGCCTGCCGGAGATGCTGCCGGAGTACTATGCGGTACGTGGCTGGGACAAGGCAGGCAAGCCCAGCAAGGACACATTGGGCCGGTTGGGTCTCAGTTAGCACCGTAAGCCGTTACACAGGGGCGGGATCACTCGCCCCTGTGTTTTATATTAATAATAACAATGAGATAACGATAATAGTTAAAGCTAATTGTCGCGACTGGACGGCGATGTCTGTCGCGTAATCCACAATCGATGAGGAACTCGTCATGCACTACGTAATCGTTGGTGCCGGTCCTGCGGGGGTCGTGGCCGCCGAGGCGCTGCGTAAGGTCGATCCACAAGGTGATATCAGCCTGCTGGATCGCCACGGCGAGCCCCCCTATTCGCGCATGGCCATACCCTACTACCTGGCGGGCAACATCGCGGAGGAAGGTACCCACCTGCGCAAGGAAGAAGGTCATTTCGAAAAGCTGGGGATACAGCTGGTCAATCAAGGGATCAGGAAAGTGAGCCCCGCGGATCGCCACATCACTCTCGACGATGGTTCCCAACTGCAATATGACAAGCTCTTGTTGGCTACCGGATCGCACCCTTTGACTCCCCCGATCCCCGGGGTGGACAACCCGGGTGTGCTCCCCTGCTGGGAACTTGAGCATGCCCGCGAAATCGTCAAGCGGGCAAAGCCTGGCGCGAAGGTCGCGCTGATCGGCGCCGGGTTTATCGGCTGCATCATCCTCGAAGCCCTGGCGCTGCGCAAAGTCGAGTTGGCCGTGATCGAGATGGGTCCGCGTATGGTGCCGCGCATGATGGATGAAAAGGCCGGCGCCATGATCAAGGCCTGGTGCGAAGACAAAGGTGTGGCGGTGTATACGGATACCCAGGTCGAAGCCATCGAAGCTGCACAGGGTGCGCAACCCCTCAATGTGGTTCTGCCGGGAGGTAAGAGGCTGCCTGCCGACCTGGTGATTACCGCCACCGGTGTTGGCGCGAACACGGCGTTCCTGAAGGGCTCCGGAATCAAGGTCGACCAGGGGATTCTGGTCGATGAATTTATGCAAACCAGCGATGCCAACGTCTTTGCCGCGGGTGACTGTGCCCAGGGATGCGATTTCTCCACAGGCGAGCGTAGTGTCCATGCAATTCAACCGACCGCGGTGGATCATGGCCGGATCGCGGCGCTCAACATGGCGGGTCAGAGCGTGCCTTACAAGGGCAGCGTCAATATGAACGTGCTCGACACCATCGGACTGATATCCACCTCGTTCGGATTGTGGATGGGGGCGAAAGGGGGAGACTGTATCGAGCTCCATGATCCCGAGCGCTTCCGGTACCTCAATCTGCAGTTTAAGGATGATGTGCTGGTGGGTGCCACCAGCCTTGGCATGACCGAACACGTCGGGGTGCTGCGCGGTTTGATACAGAGTCAGGTTCCTCTGGGTCCCTGGAAAGATAAACTCCTGGTCGACCCGACGCGGGTAATGGAGGCCTATCTGGCCCGTTGCGGAACGTCGGCACAGGCTGCGGCATCCGCTTAGCGTTGTACAGATTCCCCTTGCCCGGGACGCCGTCCAGGCGCCCTTTTCTGTTCCCTCATCTCAGCCGGTACAGAGCGCTGCACTCCGCTCGAGGAGAGGATGCCCATCAATGGCTCGAGATTGAACGTGCCGACCTGCCAGCCGGGGCGTAAATATTTTTCTGCAGACACGGAACAACGTCATAGCCGGCAGGTCATAGCCTTCGCCCGGATACACGTCAAAGTGACCGGCAATCCCCCAATGTTTCAATACGGAGATTAATGCAATGAAACGGAAGTTAGCGACCAGTCTTACCAAGGGTATGGCGGCGGCGATAGTAATGGCGTTAGGCGCCTCCACCGGCGCTTACGCCGCCGGTGCGATGAAGAGCACGATGGGATTCGGTGAGTTGGACAAGGATGGCAACGGTCTCATATCGCAGGAGGAAGCCGAACACGACAAGATGCTGAGCGCCAAGTTTATGGATACCGATCAGGACGGCGATGGTCAGGTCAACGAGGCCGAGTTCAGCGCCTTTGAGGTGATGGAGGAAAAAGCCAAGGAATAGTTGAATTGTTCGGCTGATTCACGAGCGGCTGTCGACTACTTAATTTCAATTTTTCGGTAGCGATCAGATACGGAACGGCCCGTCTCAACGACGGGCCTTTTTTTTATTCGATGAGCGGCGCCTCGGCGGGGAGCTTCCCTCTTTCGTGCTTCTCGTCTGTGAGCTGTAACGTGAGCGGCGATGCATGTACCGGCCACTGACCTTTCGTCACGTTCACCGCGTCATCACCGGCAAAGGCGAGATAGCTGTATTTGCCGTAATGCGGCAGTTTGCGCGCCAGTCCCGGCACCGCAGCCACACTCCCCACCTGCAGATAGGCCAAGGTCGAGACAGCGGAACGGCGCAGAGTCAGTACCAGGCTGAGATCTTTTTCGGTTAACACCTCCTCTCCCAGCTTGAGCTTGGGACCCAGTTCGACGGGAAACTGCGCGCTGATCCGCTTCAGCTGTGACGCGGCGTGACGATTGGTTTTGCCCAGCACCCAGATCCCGCCATTCTCCGGTAAGGGCAGGATATCCTCTTGTGTTCGAATGCCCGGAAACTGCCGCCGCCACTGCGCGACCAACAGCAGGTAGGCGTCACGCTCTTCCGCACTCGCCCCGGAGGGCACCACCACCGTGAGGTTGGCCGCCCCGAAAACCTGTCCCAGCGAAGGCGGCAGTTCCTCGGGTGCAAGACGTCGGAAGAGGTCGAACCGCGGGTCGATGTCGATTCGCAAGGGACGCGATGGCAGCGTGATGGCGAACCGGGTACTCGCGGAATCCAGCTCGACGATCGACCACACCGCTGTATCGCTGTCCGCGACGGTCACCGCTACAGGAACCCTCAGACGATAGGGTGTGTCGGCGTGGCTTTGACGCAACTCACCTTCCAAACGAAATCCCTTCTGCTGCAAATCGCGGACCTGGGGCTCTCCGAGTACGATAGCCGGTGCACCAACCCGCTCTACCCATTGGTGGAACATCGCAGCGAGTGGGCGACCGCTGACCGCCTCAAAAACCCGGCGTATCTCTTCGAAGCCGGCACTCCGGTACCGGTAATCGCGGTAGAGGCGCCTTAGCCCGGTGCGAAATGCGGTATCGCCGAGGTTTCGACGTAGCATGTGAAAGAACATCAGCGTCTTGCCGTAACCCACAGCCTGGCTGGCGCCATCATGGCGGGCGCGGAATTCACGCAATGGGAAATCGCTTTCGGACGCCACATAATCAGCATATTTCTGGAGTATCGATCGCCGGTAGTCCGCGCTTCTCCCTTGCTGTTCCTGAATAAGATGATCCGCCAGATAACTGGTCAGACCCTCGCTCCAATTGCCTGAGGCGTAGTCCGGGTAGACACCATTGCCCCACCAGTTATGCAGGATCTCATGCGGGTAGGAGCTGGTGAGTATGAAGGGCAGGCGCATGACCCGCGACCCCAGCAGCGTAAACGAAGGCATGCCATAGCCGGTCTCCCAGCGGTTCTCGACAACGGCAAATTTCGGATAGGGATAGGGGCCGATCAGACGGCTGTAGAGATCCAGATAGCGATCGGTGATATCGAGAAAGCGTTGTGCGAGGGGATCGTCGGATGTTCGCAGGAATACCTGCGCTTCGGCGTGCGGTCCCGGTTTCGAATAAAAGCGATACGGCGCGGCGAGCAGATAGATCTCTTCCTGGGGTTCTTCGCTGCGCCAACGGGTGGTAGTGGTGGTGCCCTCGAGCCGCGCGCCCTGACTGATACTCTGCCAGCCGGGCGGATGATGGACGGTCAACTCCGCCGTGACGGGATGCTCTCCCGTGAGCGGATACCACGCGCCGGCACCGTCCAGATAGACGCTCGCGCTGTCCAGCACCACACCAGGCATGGCCTGCGGTGCTGAACGGCGGGGTGCCTGTGGAGTTCCTTCATAGCTGATGGAGAGGGTGTCCGCCAGGGGATCGAGTGTAAATCGGTAGCGTCTGCGATTGCCCTCCGCAATTCCGTACGGTGACACCGCCTTTGCGTTGGTGGCTACGATCTGCAAGCCCGCATTGAGCACGACCTCCAGATACCTTGCCCGCGCCCCGTCGGGCAAGCTGATTCGATCGGCAACGAACAAGCGTCCCTCGTCAGGCTTGAGAGTGATATCCAGCTGGTGGTGCAGCACCGCGGGGCTTTCCGTCCATGCCGGCGTGGCAAGCAACATCAGGAGCAGCGGGGGAACCCAGCGCTGGATTCGAGGTCGGTTAGTAAGGATCATTGGCCTAATTTAGCTATGAATCGGGCTTTCGCTAGCCCCCCGTGGGAGTATTTGAACACGCGCCCCTGACCGTCATGGTTTAGCATGGATGGGACGCGGAGAGGTAAAAATGGTGCAAAAAATTGTGAGCACATGGGGCGGCTACCTGTTGGTCGCCCTTTTTGTAGCGGGTTGCCACTCTGTTCCTCGGGCGGGCGACAGCGATCATGCGCAGAGTATCGTCGTCAACGACAGGACGCTCGAGGATGCGCTGGCCACTATCGACGGGCTTTCGTTGCGGGTCGTATCCGGCGGTATCGAGGGACCGCTCGACGCTGCTCTTCCAACGCTCGGTGAATCTCGCGTGGTTTTCGTCGGCGAGACGCACACTCATTACGAGCACCATCTGGTTCAACTCGCCCTGCTGCGAGCCTTGCATGAGCAAAATCCAAGACTGGCGGTTGGTGTCGAGTGGTTTCAGCAGGACCTGCAACAGCCGCTGGATGACTATATGGTCGGCCGTATCGGCGAAGCCGAAATGCTGCAGAAGACCGAGTACTATGAACGTTGGCGTTACGACTATCGCCTCTATCGTCCGATCGTCGAATACGCCAAACGTCACCAGCTTCCCCTGATCGCGCTCAATGCACCCGCCGACATCACCCGGAAAATCAGCAGCGGCGGCCTCTCGAGCCTGGCACCGGAGGTGCGTGCCCGGTTGCCGTCACAGATGGACGGGTCAGACCCCACCTATCGCCAGCGGGTGCGCGCCGCTTACGACCTTCATCCAGACAGCGAGCAACCCTTTGAGAACTTCCTGAGTGTGCAGCTGGTATGGGATGAATCGATGGCGGAAAACGCGGCAAAGTTCCTCAGGGCCAATCCACAACATCGCATGATCGTGCTGGCGGGCACCGGGCACGCGGGATTTCGCACCGGTATACCGGATCGGCTGCTGCGCCGCCTGCCCGTCTCGACGGTGACGGTAACGACCGTGAATGAAAAACCCGGAACGGCTCACGAACCGGGCAGCGCGGATGTTCTTGTGGTCTCACCGTCGCTCAGCCTGCCCCCGAGCGGCAAGCTTGGTGTCATGGTCAATACCCGCGACCAGCGGGTAACGGTCAGCGGCGTTCTGCAGGAGAGCGGAGCCTACCGTGCAGGCATACGCAAGAGTGACCAGATCCTGAAACTGGAGGATCAGGATGTACAGTCGTTTTCCGACCTGAAGCTTGCCCTGATGGACAAGCGTCCCGGCGATACGGTGGTCGTGGTGGTTCAGGCGCAGACCAGCCCCCCGCGACAGCTCGACGTGGTGCTTCACTAGAACGGCGCGTTTTCGATTTGATTGACGCCGCAACGGGCGCTATCCTTTATTCCTACTTTTTTAGTCAATTAAAGCAATACGACTTCAGGTTGCGTACCGGATCGGAGATGCCGAATGAAGAAATGGCAATGCATTATCTGCGGCTTCGTCTACGACGAAAAAGAGGGGATGCCTGAGGAGGGCGTAGAGCCTGGCACGCGTTGGGAGGATATACCGGAGGACTGGGAATGCCCCGAATGCGGGGTAGGCAAAGCCGATTTCGAAATGACCCCGGTGGCGGCCTGACCCGAGTGAGCGCGGACCTGAACTCGCGCTCAGCACACAGGTGTACCGTAGGAGCGGCTGAACGGCACCGGTCCCGAAAGCGCCAGCACATCACCCTGTTTCAGTTCATGATGGGCTTCGATGGCCCCGCCCAGTGCGGTGGATATGTTGTGACCGTTCAACCATGAAACGTAGACCTTGTGCGCGGGGACGCGCAGACGCTCGAGCACTTCACCGACCGTGGTACTGCTCGGAACCTGCATAGGGCCGCTGCGACCGTAGCGACCGAGGCTGTTGAAAAGGCGCAACTCGATTTCGATCATCCCCCTTCCCCACCATTCGCACTGACAGACCGCGCCTATCCTAGTTAAACCGTTTTCTTTGCTCAACCCCGTTTCATAAATGGCTGGCGCCCGACCTCTTGCCGTGTCGGTGAACGGGCATATTTTCGTCTTTCTCAACCCGGACCCACCCCTTTGGGGGGTGTTTGCAGGCTGTGCACAACGCCAATGATCGAGTTAGACTACCCAAACTTGTCAGCCGGTCAATGACTTAGCCATTAACGGATCATTGATCTGCGGATATCGGGGGGAAACCACGCTGGAGCTCCAGCGATCAACATAACGGCTCGATTGCCGTCCAGGGTTTGACCGGCAGCTTTGTCTGTCTTGTGTGCGCCGTAGCGCGCCAATAGCGAGATCTGCGCTTGATTGGCAATCTGAAAATACGTGGACACCTGATACTGCTGGCCCTGCTGCCCATTGCAGCTCTGGTTTATTTCGCGCTAACCGACGTTATTACCAAGCATCGTGTCTATCGCGACGCCAGCGAGTTGCACCGCGCCGTCATGATAGCCGCACTTACCAGTGCCTTGATCCATGAGGTTCAGCGCGAAAGAGGCTTGGCCGCAGTCGTCATCGGATCGCAGGGCAACCGCTTTGTCGACCAGTTCAGGGACCAGTACAAGATCACCGATGACCAACTAGAGAAGCTGCGCGAACAGACGGTTATTATCGACGGCGACACCTACACACGGGCGCTGCGCGGCAAACTTCACAGGGCTTTGAAGATCCTGGATGAGCACGCCGACAAACGGCGCCAAACCGAATTGCTCCAGCTCTCGATCGATGACGTCCTGAATCACTACGCCGATATCGTCGCGCGTCTGCTGGAAGTCGTTTCAGACCTTCCCCTGCTCAGCTCCGACGTGCGGATTGCCACGAACGGCGCTGCCGCTGTTCAACTCCTTAAAGCAAAAGAGAAGTCCGGTATAGAACGCGCCGTTCTGGCCAACGCGTTTGCGGCGGGTAGTTTCTCCCCGGGTATGCTTGGTGTCGTGGTCGCGCTGATTTCGTCACAGGATGCCTACCTGGACACCTTCCACCAGTTGGCGACCAATGAACAGCGCGCCTTCTTCAGAGAGCGCATGGAGGGTTCATTCAGCGATGCGGTTGACCGGATGCGCGAAATAGCCGTAGCCGGGGCTTCGGGCAATCTACGGGCTGACGCGGCGCGCTGGTTCGATGCAATGAGCACGCGGATCGACAGATTGCAGGAGATCGAGAATCATCTGCTCATGGACTTGCGCGACACCGCGCAGACGCTGGCAGCGAACACGCGCAACTCACTGACCACCAGCGCGTTCATCGCCCTGGTAGTGGTACTGACAACCATACTGCTCACCTATGTGCTGATACGCAATATACTCGGGCAGATAAATATCCTGCACGGCACCATCGAGTCGGTGCGTCGCGGTGCCGACTTGACCAAGCGCGCCAAAGTCACCAGTCGCGACGAAATCGGGACTGCACTGAATGCCTTCAACGAGATGCTCGATGAGCTCTCCCATGCCGACGTCGGTTCGCGGCATCGGTTGGAGAACCAGCTCCGTGAACAGGCCGAGCAGATCGCCGAAGCCGACCGACGTAAAGACCAGTTTCTGGCCATGCTTGCCCACGAACTCCGCAACCCGCTGGCCCCCATCGGCAATGTGCTGCAGATATTGGAGAAAGAGCAGGAGACGTTGAGTCCCCGATCGCGACAGGGGCTGGAGATGATGGATCGTCAACTCAAACAGATGTGCACGCTGGTCGACGATCTCCTCGATGTCGCTCGTATAACGCATGACAGGCTCGAACTGCGCACCGTGCCGATGCCGTTGACCACAGTGCTCTCGCATGCCGCGGATATCGTCAAATCACAGATTGAGGAGAAAGGGCAGCATCTGCACCTCGATATCCATGGTGCAGCGACCTGCGCCAACATCGATCCTGTGCGCATGACGCAGATTGTTACCAATCTGCTCTGCAATGCCACCAAGTACACACCGGCAGGGGGTGATATCTGGCTCTCCCTGGAGTGTCAAGAGGACGAGGCGGTAATCAACGTTCGCGACAGCGGTGTAGGCATCGATGCCGCCCTGCTCCCGCATGTGTTCGATGTGTTCACCCAGGCGGAGCGCCATCTGGATCGATCGGAAGGCGGACTCGGTATCGGCCTGAGCCTGGTGCAGGATCTGACCGAACTCCACGGTGGGCGCGTTGCAGCGTTCAGCGATGGTGCGGGAAAAGGCAGCCGTTTCGAGGTGCGCATACCTGCATTGGCCGAAAAACCCGCGATCAGCGAAACCCCGAGTGACGCGCCGCTGGTTGGCGAGGATTCATCCGTTGCGCGCCGCATCCTCATCGTCGAAGACAACATTGACGCTGCCACGTCGCTGGCCTCGCTACTGAGCGCCATGGGACATAACGTCCACGCCGCCCACGATGGCCTGGCCGCTGTCGATGTCATCCCGATGCTGCGCCCGGAGATTGTGATACTTGATATTGGACTGCCGGAGATGGACGGTTACCAGGTGGCTCGACACCTGCGTGACACTTTCGGCAACAGAAACCTGAAACTGGTGGCACTGACGGGTTACGGCAGTGAGGAGGCACGACAGAAATCGAAAGAGGCCGGATTTGACCACCATCTGGTCAAACCGGTGGATCCTCGCGTACTGCAGAGGATACTCCGTATGACAGAGGCCGATCCCGCGGATACCCTGGATCCCCAATTGGTCTGTCGCTAGAACCTGTCTCAGAATCCCCTCAATCACATTCTTTGACCTAAGAGCCCTGTTCAGCGGTCACTCGCGGCGCTGCGGTCAGCCGGCGCCGGATATCCTCTACCACCGTCAACAGTGCCGGCATGACCAGCAGCACCAGCAAGGTCGCAAAAGCCAGACCGAAGGTGATCGATACCGCCATCGGAATCAAAAACTGCGCCTGAACCGAGGTCTCGAACAACAGCGGCAATAATCCTGCGATGGTGGTGAGGGAGGTCAGCAACACCGCTCGCAGGCGCTGACATCCGGCTTCGACCACCGCTTTCTGCACGCTCATTCCCTCCTCGCGCAGGCGCTGGTAGAAGGTCACCAGAATAATCGAATCGTTGACCACGATGCCGGAGAGTCCAAAGAAACCAAACAGCGACAGGATGGTGAGTTCCATCCCCAATACCCAGTGACCGAACACCGCACCCACAAGCCCGAAGGGGATGATGAACATCACCGCGAGAGGTCGTGTATAGCTGCCGAAGACCCAGGCGAGGACGAGATAGATCATCACCAGCGCGAACACCATGCCGCGTTTCATGTCACCGAGGGTTTCCGCCTGATCAGCCGCGCGTCCTTCCAGTGAGTAGCGTATTCCGTGGCGTGAGGCCAACGAGGGGAGGAACTCCTGCTCAAGCGTGGCCAGGATTCGATTGGCATTATTGGCGGCACGATCCACCTCGCCCGATACCTGAACGGCCAGCTGGCCTTCGGCGTGGCGCAGCACCTCAAAACCGCGGCGACTGTCCAGTTGGAGCACGGTGGTGAGTGGAACGGTTCCGCCGCCGGGAAGAAACAGCATCATGCGCTCAAGGCTGCCAAGGCGGTTGCGTTCGGCGTCGGGCAGCATGACCCGCACCTCGACCTCGTGGCCCCCCTGTTGGAATATCTGCACGGTCAGGCCATCGTAGGCTGCACGCAGCTGGCGACCCGCTTCCTCGATCGTCAGACCCAGGGCCCTGCCTTCAGGTAGCAGACTGTAGATGATCTGCTCCTGACCCCAGGGCATATCGTCTTCGATGGCACCGACGCCTGGAAACCTTTGCAATTCGTCACTCAGTTCAAGCGCGGCCTGTTTCAAAGTTGCCGGGTCACCGCCCACCAGGCGGATATCGAGATCGCGTCCCGGCGGGCCCATAAAGCGTTCCGCCACCACGAACGCGGTCAATCCCGGCGGTTGTTGGATGCGCTCCTTCCAGACATCCACGAACTGACGGTTGCGAATGTCGCGCACATCGGGCTCGACCAGTTCGACGATGAGGGAGCCTATGTGTTCGCCCGCCGCAGCGTCTGTACCGCCGAAGATACCGTGGCCGCTGCGCAACGTGACGCTCTGGATCAAGTTGCCGCCCAAGGCTTCTTCGGTCGCGCGCAGCGATCCATCCAGCTGCTGAAGAAAACTGTCTACCTGACGGGCAGCGGTGCCCGGAGTGAAGGTAGCGCTGGCGTAGACGATGGTTCCCTCGACTCCCGGAAACAGCGTGAAGCCCAGGCGTCCGCCGATTATCAAACCCAGCGCCAGAATCATCGTGCTGACCGACGCGCTCAATGTGATCCAGCGGTTGCGAACCGACCAGGTCATGAGCGGACGAAAGTACCGATCGCGCAGGTGGGCGAAGGCGGCATCCAGGCGTAAACGGGTGGGACCGGATTGGACGTGACGGAAGCGGCGAAAACTGTGGTGCAGATGTCCGGGGAGCACCAAAAAGCATTCTGTCAACGATGCCAGAATCACGCAAATGACGATCAGCGGAATGCCAAACAGGATATTGCCGATCGGCCCTCCAATCAGCATGAGCGGCAAAAAGGCAGCAATCGTGGTGAGCGATGATGACATCACCGGCGCCAGCATGCGCCGCGCGGCACCTTCCGCCGCCGCCAGGGAGTGTTCGCCTCCACTGTAGCGAGTCATTGCGTCTTCGCCCACGACAATGGCATCGTCAACGATGATGCCGAGGGTCATGATCAGCGCGAACAAAGTGATCATGTTGATGCTGCCGCCGACCAGGTAGAGCGCCATCAACGCTGCCATGAAGGAAACCGGGATCGCCAACGCCACCCAGAAGGCGACGCGCCCATTCAAGAACAGGAACAGCACCGCAACTACCAGTACCAGACCGCCGGTGCCGTTCTCCAGCAACAGATTGATGCGATCCCTGATGTACTGCCAGGCCTGATCGTAAACAGTCAGTTCGATGTTTGTCGGTAGCGTGGGGCGTGTCTCGGACAACCACTGATGGAGTATCTCCGCCGAGGTCAGCGCGTTGGCGGATTCGACGCGCTGCAGTTCCAGTTCCACGGCCGGTTTGCCCTGGTGGCGAAGGTAGGGCTGGCCGGGTTTGGCGCGGCGTTGAATATCGGCCAGATCGCCAAGCGTAAGCAGCTGTCCGGCGTCGTCTGCGACAATTGGCAGACGCTCGAAGCCAAGCACATCGCGGCGCTGATCGAGACTGCGCAATTGCCGCGCCACGTCGTCCCGGCCCATTGAACCCGCCGGCAGATCGCGGCTGATCGCATCGATGGTGCGGGCGATGTCGGTCAGCCTGAGATTGAGTTCCTGCAGGCGGGCCGCGGGAATCTGAATCGCCACCTCTTCGTCGGGCAACCCGGTAACCTCGATGCGGGCAATGCCGCGTGCCAGCAACTCATCCTCGAACCGACGGGCTAAAGGGCGCAGTTCGTCAAGCTCTGCACCGCTGATCACGAGGCGCGCAATACGATCGTAACGTGTCACCTGGGAGACTTCGGGTTTTTCCGCGCTGTCCGGCAGGTCGCGAACGCGCGCGACGAGCTCGTTCACTTGATCCGAGGCCCGGCCCATATTGGTCCCCTCCTCGAATTCGATGGTTATTGCGGCGGCCCCGGTGGTCGAGCTCGAAGTGAGTTTACGTACACCGTCCAGGTTGCGCAGCTCCTGCTCCAGGGGTGTGGTGATGGCCGATTCAACATCCTCGGCACTGGCGCCACTCCATTCGACGCGCACCGTCATCAGCTCGAGCTCAAGCGTGGGAAAGAACTGCACATTGAGTTTGGCGAGTGCCCAGATGCCGGCGAGCACCATCATCAGCATCAGGAGATTCGCCGCCACATTGTGCTGGGCGAACCTCCCGATCATGTCGCGCTTATGCTGAAAGGTCATACTGGATCAGGGATTGGGAGCGACTACGCGAACACGCAGCCCTTCAATGGCGTTGGGCAACTGCGTGGTGACGATCGCATCGCCGGCATTCAGTTCAGGGCTGGTGATCAGTATCTGTTCTTCACCTGCCGTCGTCATTCGGCTGCCGACGCGTTCAACAGTGATCGGTATGAGGCGATTGTCGCTAACGCGATAGACGCGATCTTTTCCATAGAGCGCCTGCCTTGGCAAGGCGACGACCCGCTCCTGTTCGGGCAACATCAAGCGAAGCGTAATGAAGCGCCCTACCGGCAGCCAATCGCTTGCGGTCAGCAGGCTAAACAGCGCTTCGACGCCGCCGCTGTCTTTGATGACCTCGCCTGCCAGACGGTCAAGTTCCAGTTCGACCGCAAGACCGTCCACCTCGGCAGTACCCTGCAAGCGTCTGCCAGAGTCCAGCGCACGGCGGATCGACGCGATGTGGGAAGCTGGAATCTGAGCGCGGGCTTCGAGTGCCGCCAGGTCGTAGAGCTCCACTATCGTATCTCCGACCCGCACCCGGTCTCCGGCTGCTACAGCTACCTTGGCGATGCGCGCGCGAAAGGGCGCCAGGATGCGGGTACGTTGCCAGTCCAACTCGGCGATGTCGCGTTGCGCCCGGGCGCGCGCAACGCGTGCTTGTACCTGAGCCTGACGATTGGTGTGATCGGCAATGCTTTGCTGCCTGCTTTCCAGCGCGATCTGCTGGCGCACCAGATTTTGCCGCGCCGCATCCACTTGTGCTTCGGAGCCCAAATTACGTCGCAGCAGGTTTTCCGCACGTTTGACCTCGGACTGCGCCAGCGCCAGGAGCGCTTCTTCCTGTTTCAGAGCGGTGCGGTCGTTGGCGTAACGGAGCGCCTCGCTGGCGATGGCTGCTTCCGCATCGCGGACATCGGCGCGGCGCTGCTCCAGCACCGCCAAAGCTTCCCGGTCATCGAGTTGCACCAACTCCTGACCCGCCGCGACCTGTTCGCCCTCCTTCGCCGTGACCGCTTCGACCTCAGCTTCTACCGCGGCGCGCAGGCGACTCCGATGGGGCGTCTCCAGGCGGCCGAAGAGCGTGAGCGTGGGCTGCAGCGTACCAGGTTGAATGGTCTGGGCAGCAACGGACCATACCGTTTCGGTGCGTGGCGCGGCTTCAGAGCGGGGTTTGGTCATCACCAGCAGAGCGAAACCGGCACCAGCCACGGCCAGGATTGCGAGGGGTACAAGCAGACGTCGTGCGATCGCTAAGGGCATCGTTGTTATTCGTGCGCGTGAAAGTCGCTGATTGTGCCTTGTTCGATGATAAGATTCAGCAAAAGTTCGAGATCCCATACTCACTGCAGGCGCGCCTGAGTACTATCCGCACATAGGAATTGCGGTCTGTGCACCGAGACCGACACTCTATTCCCACAGCTCGCTGCTGCGATCAATGTCGCTGGCGAACGCTTCCACCATGAAGCCAAGCGAGTGCGGCTTCCAGCAGGGCAAGTCATCTGCCTGGAGGGCCAAGCCTGCAGCAGTCTGCATTGGTGCTGACAGGCATGGTTCGGGTCTATGGAGGCAGGGGGTTTGGACGTGAACAGACGCGGTATCGCCTCGAAAAGGGGTGGCAGCCGCTTTCTGACCGCGTGCTGTATTCTCAACCGGCTCCACTTCCCCGCCTGCACCATAACCAAAACCGAGGTCGAGGTAATGATCATCCCCGCTCCGACTTTTAACCGTTGGGTTGCGGAACACAGCGTCTGGCTGATTACCTGTTGCACTGAAACGGTGAGACGGTACGCGCGAAAGAGGTGCGGACCACTCAATAAGGCGATAGTTGCTGATCCGGGACGCTCGCGGGAGGTAATCAGTCGATTACCGAGGGATTTCGAGCGCGAAGGACTTGTCGCACCAAGCCGTAGCCTGATACGTTTGCAGGACGACGATTCGTTGCGCCTACCTGCCGGGCGTCTGTGACCTGGTCGCAGACGGATTACCGGCTTCAAGTGGAAACTGCCACAACACCATTCCGTTAGTCGAAGACAGGAGACAACAGTGAAAACGAATATGGGAAGCACTGATCGTGTAATTCGTATTGCCGCCGCCATCGCCGTCGGTGTGCTGTACTACATGGGGCTCATCAGCGGCACAGTCGCCATTGTTCTAGGCGTTATCGCCGCCGTATTTGTGCTCACCAGCCTGATCGGTTTCTGCCCCGTCTACCCGCTGCTGGGCATCAATACCTGCGGGAAAAAAGCCGAGCAATAATCTCGCGTCCGGATCAGGTCCCACTGAACGACTGCGACTCATAGTGCGTTGCCGCGTGTGGTTGGTCGTTATGCCTGGCGGAAGATCGCATCACCCGCGTTAACCGGTGTGGCGTTCTGAAACCAGGCCGTTTTCCTGCAACACCCGATAGATCTTCTTGCTCATCTTCGCCAGTCGATCGATATCTCCGAGTGTCGGTGTTTCGCCCTCCCGCAGGCGTTGCTGCCAATCGTCGAGTTCCAACTCCAAAAGTGTGAGCAGCTTGGGCGTACAGCCTTTGCAGAGATCCGGACACTCCTGTGCCGCAGGATCCGCAAAAGGTATCGCCGTGCGCACCTGGTGAATCAGATTCTGCATTGCCGTTTGGGTGTTGGGCTTCATCCGTCAATGGCGGCTTCGAGGGTCATCGCGTCGCTGACCGTCATTTATTACGGGCGTCGGTGTTCCAGGGCGAAAAACGTGCCACTGCTCCATACGCCCTGCGCGCCTTCGTGCACCTGGATCAGCTCGACCAGGCGATAGAACGTGGGACGATTGATGAGCGCCTCCAGTCCATCCCTTACCATAATATACGGGGACGGTTCGTGGGTGTCCGGATGTTCGCTGACGCGCAGCGGGTGCCGTGCATCGGCCGCCACTTGATCGCCGACATTGGTTTTGAAGACGAGCACTTGCCCGGCACCCCTACCGGCGGTGTCGAAATCGATAGCGACGAAGGGTGCGTCTTCCACTTCGATGCGCAGTTTCTCAACCGGTGTAACCAAGTAGAATTCGCCGTCGGCATCGCGGCGGAGAATTGTGGCAAAGAGATCCACCATACGCTGACGGCGTATCGGTGAACCCTCGTGATACCAACTGCCATTGCGGGCGATGCGAATGTCGATATCCCCGCACAAAGTGGGGTTCCACTGATGTACCGGCGGCAGATTCTTCTTTTCGATCTGTGCGAGCAGTGTTTGCGGATCCATGAATCTGATAGCCGTTGGGTTTTTAGAGCATCTGCTTGAGCTGCTGTATCTCGATGTCCGCTCTCGCCACCGCCTTATGACCTTCCGCGATAGCCTCTTTCGCGCGGTGAAACTCCATCAAGTAAATATGCGAAAGGTGAGGTGCAATGACGAGTTCTGGAGGATCGCCCGCCATGCGACTGCGTGTAATCCGAGTCTGCATGATGTTGATACTGCGCAGCACGATATCGATCAGCGAAGGCGCGTTGGATTGGTTACCGGTCTTGAGGAGATTGCTCTTGAGATTGACGACCTGCTGGCGCAGAAATTCGCGCAGATCGTAGCCCTCCCCGCCTTCGTTATCCTCGTTGTTGGGTGGGTGGTTCTGCGAGTTTTCATCAGGCTTGTCAGCGCGACGATGTCGTTGCAGCAGATCGGCGTTGAGGTCTACCGCGATGACGATCTCAGCACCCATCGCGCGGCACAATGAGACTGGAACAGGATTGACCAAACCGCCATCGAGCAGCCAGCCTTGTTCGCGTTGTACCGGCGTAAATACGCCCGGGAGTGCCAACGAGGCACGTACCGCCTCCAGCACCGATCCCGTCTGCAGCCAGATCTCCTGTCCGGTATCCAGATCGGTGGCCACTGCCCCGAAAGGTACCGTGAGATCGCCGATATCGCGATCCTGATAATGATGGCGGAAGAAATCGAACAACTTCTTTCCGGCAATGAGGCCCCCGCTGAAACTCGGATCGAGATAGCCGACGATCTGCTGCCAGGTGAGTTTCGAGACCCAGCCGGCAAGTTCGTCCAGGTTGCCCGTTGCGTAGCTTGCACCCACCAGGGCGCCAATGGAGGTTCCAGCCACAACCTCTGGTCGTAGACCCTGCTCCTCGAGAGCCTGAATGACGCCGATATGCGCCCAGCCGCGCGCCGAACCGGCACCAAGTGCGAGACCGATTTTGGCCTGCCGTACCGCCATGATTCAGCGACCTACCGGCTCCGCCGGCACCAACCCATCCGCCTGCAGGGAAACCCCCCCTGGAACATGAAGTGTACGGGTTGGGAAGGCGATCTCCGCACCGCGAGCATCGATGATTTCGGCGATTTTCAGCAACACGTCTTGTTTGATTTCGTGAAATTCAGTCCACACGCGCGTGTGAGTGAAACAGTAGATGAAGAAATCAAGCGAGGATGCATTGAAGGCATTGAAGTTGACCATCAGTGTCTGTGAGGTATCGATCGCCGGATGGCTCTGAAGCATTGTTTTGACGTCGCGGGTAATGGACTCCATCTGTGCAACGTCATCGTAGCGTATGCCGATCGTCTCATAGATGCGGCGATGAGTCATGCGCGAGGGGTTCTGTACCGAAATGCTGGTGAAGACGGCATTGGGCACATAGATGGGGCGCTTGTCGAAACTGCGGATGCAGGTCAGCCGCCAACCGATTTTTTCCACTGTGCCTTCGATCTCTTTGTCGGCGGAGCGTATCCAGTCGCCCACTGCAAACGGACGGTCGAGATAAATGATCAGTCCGCCGAAGAAGTTGGCCAGAAGATCCTTGGCGGCGAAACCCACGGCAATACCCCCGATCCCGCCAAACGCCAGCACGCCGGAAATGCTGAATCCCAATGTTTGCAGGGCCACCAGCGTCGCGGTGATGATGACGGAGATTCGCAACAACTTGGAGATCGCATCGATTGTGGTGCGATCGACAGCTTCCTCATCGCCTTCGTGGACTGTCAGGTAGTTGTTCTCGACGCTGTTGATCAATCGCACCAGGAACCAGGTGATGGTGCCGATAACGCCAATGTCACGGATGGGCGAGATCGCCTCAAAGAGCACGGCATCGGTGCTCTTCTGAACAATCTGCGCCGCAAAGGTAATGCCGACTATCCAAACGAGCAACCGCACCGGTTTGCGCAGCGCATCGATCAACGCATCGTCCCATTTGACCGAGGTTTTCTTCAGATAGCGATGCAGGCGATCGAGCAGGCGCGCCAGAACGAAATTCGCCAACATGACGGAGAAAACAACGACGAACACCTGCGCTATCCAACCCGCAGTGGTGTTGGGGTTGCCGATCTGCTGCAGTAACTGTTCGAAATCCATACCGGTTCCTGTGGCCTGGGCTGGTCTGTCAGCTCACTAGTTTAAAAAGTGGTGTACCGTTGTCAAAAGCGGCGTTCTACTACAAGTCGAGATCGAGCATCGGATCGGCGTCGTAGCTGCGCACCATCTCCACCGCCTTGCGCCACTGGGGGCTGTTTTGCAGTTCCTGCAAATTGCGCTGGTGACGACCGTGCAGTCGGGTAAGACGCAATTGACTGGCTGGATTGGGCGCGTAATCCAGATTCTCCAGTACCTCGATGACTGCGGGCCGGTCGTTGCAGATCAGTACCATGTCGCAACCCGCCTCGAGCGAAACGTGTGCCCGCTGGGTAGGAGTCGCACCGGCGACTCGTGCCCCCGCCATACTGAGATCATCGCTGAACACGGCGCCCTGAAAGCCCAGTTCCCGGCGTAGCAGGGTGTGTAACCAATTGTAGGAGAACCCTGCCGGAAGCGGAGCAACCGCGGGATAAACCACATGCGCGGCCATTACCGCAGGCAGTCCGTAGTGGATCATGCGCTCGAAGGGCAGCAGGTCCTCGGCACGCAGATCGGCCAGGGAGCGCTTATCCTCCGGCAGTTCGAGGTGGGAGTCCGCCGCAACCCCGCCATGTCCAGGAAAATGTTTGCCCACCGCGGCCATGCCCGCATGCCGCATGCCCAGCATGTAGGCGTGGGCCAGTTCGGTGAGAACCTCGGGATTGCGATGGAAGGCGCGATCACCGATTACCGAGCTGCGCCGATGATCAAGATCGAGAACCGGGGCAAAGCTCAGATCGACGCCCACGGCCCGCAGTTCCGCGGCCATCAACCAACCGGTGGTTTCGGCCAGGCTCAGCGCGCGCGCGGGGTCCTTGTTGGCGATACGCCCTAATTCGGCTACCGGCGGCAGGCGCGTGAAACCTGAGCGAAACCGTTGGACACGCCCGCCCTCCTGATCCACGGCGATCAGCAGACGCGGTTCACGAACCGCATGGACCGCATCGATAAGCGCTCGAAGCTGATCGGTGTTCTCGTAGTTGCGCGTAAAAAGAATGATGCCCCCCACCAGTGGGTGGCGCAGCATATCGCGTTCCTCAGCCTGCAGGACGGTGCACTGCAGATCGATCATGAGGGGACCGAGGCTCATTGTGGTGACTGGTATTTTTCAGGGACAGGTGGGCCATTATGCGGATGCCGGCGTTCAACGCCAACATTCCCTATCGGGCGCTTGGGTATTATTTGCGCAATCCGGCGCGCACCGCCCGGTAGGTTTATCCCGATTGATTCATGCACAACCTTATCCACAGGAATTGTGGATAACCTCATCCGCGGCCGACTGCGCATCCGAAAAAAGCCCCGCCTGCTCTGCGGGGCTTTCTCATGGTTAGGGTTGCTGCGTTACGCAGCCGCCACTTTATCGGCAATTTCCTGATACTCAGCGATCTTATCGAAGTTGAGGTAACGGTAGATCTCAGGTGCCATGGTGTCGATGTTCCTGGCGTATGCCAGGTACTCGTCCGGAGTCGGCAACTTGCCCAGAATGGCCGCCACCGACGCCAGTTCCGCCGACGCCAGGTAGACGTTGGCACCCGTGCCCAGGCGGTTGGGAAAATTGCGCGTCGAGGTGGAGACGGCAGTGGAATTGGCGGCGATGCGCGCCTGGTTGCCCATGCACAACGAGCAACCGGGCATCTCGGTGCGCGCGCCCGCCTTGGCGTAGGTGAAGTAGTAGCCTTCCTCGCGCAGTTGCGCTTCATCCATGCGGGTGGGTGGCGCCAGCCACAGGCGGGTGGGTATACCCTCGGCCTTTTCCAGCAATTTGCCGGCGGCGCGGAAATGACCGATGTTGGTCATGCACGAGCCGATGAACACCTCGTCGATTTTGGTGCCTGCCACGTCCGACAACAGACGCGCATCGTCGGGATCGTTGGGTGCGCAGAGCACCGGTTCCTTGATCTCGTTCATATCGATCTCGATCACGGCAGCGTACTCGGCGTCCGCATCGGGCTCCAGCAGTTCGGGGTTGGCAATCCACTCCTCCATCGCCTTGATACGGCGACGGATGGTGCGCTCGTCGCCGTAACCTCCGGCGATCATCCATTTCAGCATGGTGATGTTGGAGCGCAGGTACTCGGTGATAGGCTCTTTGTCGAGCCTGATAGTGCAGCCCGCTGCGGAACGTTCGGCGGAGGCGTCGGAGAGTTCGAAGGCCTGTTCGACGGTGAGTTGCGGCAGCCCTTCGATCTCCAGAATGCGGCCGGAGAAGATGTTTTTCTTGCCTTGCTTGGCTACGGTCAGCAGCCCCTCTTTGATGGCATAGTAGGGGATGGCGTGCACCAGATCGCGTAGCGTAACCCCGGGCTGCATAGCGCCCTTGAAGCGCACCAGTACCGATTCGGGCATATCCAGCGGCATCACGCCGGTCGCGGCAGCGAAGGCCACCAGACCGGAACCCGCCGGGAAGCTGATGCCGATCGGGAAGCGGGTATGCGAATCCCCACCGGTACCCACAGTGTCGGGCAAGAGCATGCGATTCAGCCAGGAGTGGATGATCCCGTCGCCAGGGCGCAGTGAGACGCCACCACGGGTCATGATGAAGTCCGGCAGGGTGTGGTGCGTGTTGATATCCACCGGCTTGGGATAGGCGGCTGTATGACAGAAAGACTGCATCACCAGATCGGCTGAGAAGCCGAGACAGGCCAGATCTTTCAGCTCGTCCCGGGTCATGGGACCGGTGGTGTCCTGGGAACCTACCGTGGCCATCTTAGGTTCACAGTAGGTTCCGGGCCGGACACCGGAGACACCGCAGGCCTGACCCACCATTTTCTGCGCCAGGGTGTAGCCTTTTCCGGTATCGGTCGGATCGATCGGCTTGCGGAACAGTTCGGAGGGCTCTCTGCCCAATGCCTGGCGAGCCTTCTCGGTCAGACCGCGGCCAATGATCAGCGGGATACGGCCGCCGGCGCGCACCTCGTCGAGCAGTACCTGGGTCTTGAGCTCAAAGGTTGAAATCACCTCGTCGGTGCCATGCCTGCATACCTTGCCTTCGTAAGGATAGACATCGATGACATCGCCCATCGCCATCTTATCCACGTCCATTTCGATGGGCAGGGCACCGGCGTCCTCCATGGTGTTGAAGAAGATCGGAGCAATCTTGCCGCCGAAACAGTAGCCGCCGGCACGCTTGTTGGGTACGTACGGAATGTCATCGCCCATGTACCACAGCACGGAGTTGGTAGCGGATTTGCGTGACGAGCCGGTACCTACCACATCGCCGACATAGGCCAGCGGAAAACCCTTCTTCTTCAGCTCCTCGATCGTACTGATCGGACCCACGGCACCAGGCTCATCGGGAGTGATACCGTCGCGCGCCATCTTCAGCATCGCTTTGGCGTGCAAGGGGATGTCGGGGCGGCTCCAGGCATCCGGTGCCGGGGAAAGGTCGTCCGTGTTGGTTTCTCCGGACACCTTGAAGACGGTGACGGTGATCTTGTCGGCGAGCACAGGTTTACTGGTAAACCATTCGCCATCGGCCCAACTCTCCAGTACCTGCCGGGCGTGGACGTTACCCGCCGTGGCTTTTTCGGCCACATCATGAAAGGCATCGAACATCAGCAGGGTGTGAGACAGCGCCTTGACGGCAATGGACGACAAACCAGCGTCGTCCAGGCAATCGATCAGCGGGGCGATGTTGTAGCCGCCCAGCATGGTACCCAACAGCTCCACGGCTTTTGCCTTGTCGATGAGAGGAGACTGCGCCCGGCCCTTCACCACATCCGCCAGAAAGGCGGCTTTGACGCGCGCCGCATCATCAACCCCCGGAGGGACACGATTGACCAACAGATCGACCAGAAACGCCTCTTCGCCGGCGGGCGGGCTTTTCAGCAGTTCAACCAGATCGGCGACCTGCTGGGCATTGAGCGGCAGCGGGACGATGCCCTCAGCGGCGCGTTCTGCGACGTGATTACGATAGGCTTCAAGCACGATCCTTATCCTCTTCTCAGACGGTTTCAAAGGCCGGGGAAGAGATCGATCGCTTCCCGCAGATTGCGATAATTGTAAGTTAACCAAGGGTAAAAAGAAATTATACCAAGCATTTATATCGGCCATTCACGGCAGGCATGGCGCCTCCGCGGCGTGTAGTATGATTAGCCCCCTTTTCTGCACTGCCATGCGCAACGTACAAGCTAGGAGCACCCATGGAATTGTCTTCCTTAACCGCCATCTCTCCTATTGACGGTCGCTATGGATCGAAGACCGCCACCTTGCGCCCCATCTTCAGTGAATACGGATTGATCCGTCACCGGGTCTTGGTGGAGGTGCGTTGGTTGCAGATGTTGGCTGGCTGCAGCGAAATCGCCGAGGTGCCAGCGTTCAGCACTCATGCCACGGCGTTGCTGGATCGCATCGTGGATGAGTTCAGCGAAGAGGATGCACGCCGTGTCAAGAACATCGAGACCACCACCAACCATGATGTCAAGGCCGTCGAGTATTTCCTCAAGGAGAAGGTGGCCGGCAATCGGGAACTGGAGGCGGTCAGCGAGTTCATTCATTTCGCTTGCACGTCCGAGGACATCAACAACCTTTCCTACGCTTTGATGCTTCGCGAGGCCCGTGCTCAGGCACTGTTGCCGATGATGGACGAGATGATCGAGGCCGTCAGCCGCCTGGCCCGCGACCATGCTGATATACCGATGTTGGCACGCACCCATGGCCAGCCCGCCTCGCCCACCACGCTGGGGAAGGAGATGGCCAACACGGCGTTTCGGCTCAAACGCCAGCGCGAGCAACTGGTCATGGTGCCGATTCTAGGCAAGATCAACGGTGCGGTCGGCAACTACAACGCGCACCTCGTGACCTACCCCGAGGTGGATTGGCGTGGTCTGGCGCAAACGTTCGTCAACGGTCTCGGACTCGATTGGAACCCCTATACCACCCAAATCGAGCCCCATGACTACATGGCCGAGTACTTCCACGCCTTGTCCCGCTTCAACACCGTAGTGACCGATTTCTGCCGTGATGTGTGGGGCTATATTTCACTGGGTTACTTCAAACAAAAGGTCGTGGCGGGTGAAGTCGGCTCCTCGACCATGCCGCACAAGGTCAACCCCATAGATTTTGAGAACGCCGAGGGTAACCTGGGTATGGCCAATGCCATTCTCGGACACCTGGCGGAAAAGCTTCCCATTTCGCGCTGGCAGCGTGACCTTACCGACTCGACTGTGCAGCGCAACCTGGGCGTCGGGATCGCGCAATCGGTGCTGGCTTACCAGTCGGCCCTCAAGGGCGTCTCCAAACTGGAGGTCAACGGTGCTGCCATGTCCGCCGATCTCGAGGCCAACTGGGAGGTGCTTGCCGAACCGATTCAGACCGTGATGCGTCGTTACGGCATCGAAAAACCCTACGAAAAGCTGAAAGAGCTGACGCGTGGGCAACGCATCGACCAGCAGGCCCTGCGCGCGTTCATCGAGACGCTGGAAATCCCCGATGCGGCCAAGGAGGCGCTGATCGAACTCACTCCAGGTCGCTATACCGGCAACGCCACCCAGCAGGCGCTGGATATTTGAGTCAGGTGAAGGCCGCGCCTACTATGGGGGTTATTCTCTAAACGGGACTGTTTGCTGCGCGAGGTGCCACTGCCGCCATGGAACTGGAACGCTATATCCTGGGTGAAACCGCCGAGACCCTTGCCATCGAAACGCTGGAAGAGTGTGCGGCGGTGTCGCTGGCCTTGGTTGAACAGGCCAAGCGTACGCTGCATGTATTCTCCCGCGATCTCGATGCCCGTCTCTACGATACCGCGCCCTTCCTGGAAGCGGTGCGGCAACTCGCTATCCGCGGGCGATTCACCGATATCCGCATCCTGGTGCAGAGTACCGATCATGCAATCAAGAGCGGGCATCGTTTGATCGAACTTGCCCGGCACCTCAACAGTTACATCCATATGCGTGCCGTGCACCCGGAGTTTCGCGACTACAATCAGGCGTTTCTGGTGGCTGACGAAAATGGATTCCTGCAACGTGGCCTCGCCGATCGGTTCGAGGGGAAGGCCAGTTTCTACGATCCACTGGAGGCGCGGGAACTGGTGCGATTCTTCACCAAGGTCTGGGAAATAAGCGGTCGCGATCCCGGGCTGCAGCGGCTGCATATCTGAGGTCATGGTGCGCTATCTCTGCCACTTAGTGATCGGACTGCTGTTGCTGATGCCGGTAAGGGTGGGCCTGGCTCAATCACTGGAAATCATCGATCTCAGGCATCGCCCTGCCGAGGAAGTGTTGCCGCTGGTGCAGCCCTTTTTGGCCCCGGGCGGTACACTGACCGGTCAGCGCGGACAACTGTTCATCCGGACCACACCGGCTAATTTGTCTGAAATCAAGGCCTTGCTGGCAACGCTCGACAGATCCCCGCGCCAGTTACAGATCACGGTGTTGCAGGGTGAAGCCGCTGATCTGGCCGACGATGAGTCGCGCCTGAACGCCTCCATAGGACTCGGCGGACGGGGGCGTCTCGCGGTGGGTGAAGGGACCGGGTCCGATACGGCTGAATTGCGTGTCCGCCGTTCGCGATCACGGACTCGCGGTGATGAGATACAGAGAGTACGGGTGTTGGAAGGCCGCGCTGCAACGATCTACCTGGGCCAGTCGATCCCGGTAGGCAGTCGCTCAAGCACGATCATCCCGGGCGGAGTTCAAAATACCGATTCCATTGAATACCGCCAGGTTGAAAGGGGTTTTTCGGTCTTGCCAAGGATCAGCGGCGAACGCGTGATGTTGGAAATTGGTGCCCAGCGGGACCAGCTTTCGCGCTCCGGTGGAGGGCGTATCGAGGTTCAGGGGATCAGCACCACGGTATCGGGCACACTGGGAGAGTGGATCGAGTTGGGTGGTGTGGTGAATGCCGGGATCCAGCGCCAAAGTGGAGTCATCCATCGTTCGACCGAGCATCTCGAAGACAAACGACGGATCCTGGTCAAGGTGGAACAGCTTCCCTGAGCCGGTATCCACGATGCGCAGGTCCGCACACCACTTTTTTAGCAGATTCTCAAGAAATTCAGTTGACTTTGGCGTATCATAGCGCCCCTTACCAGCCCGCCGGTTGCATCGCCTGGAAGGTGATGGACGTGCGCGGGGGTAACTGTTGTCTCTTCCGCAATTGGGATTCGCGACCGGTCGGCGCCAAGCGTCCGCCCACCCCGAGTGCTGAGTGTTGAAACGACATTCGTACCCTCGCCGCGTAGCCAGTGTTTCGCCGAGGCGCAAAGGATCGAGCGCCGCTAACCAACCAGTGAAGGTCACCGCGAGACGCATAATCGGCAAGGGTTGCGAACGAATTCGATATGCCTAATTTAGAGAGAAATGCGCAGGAGAACCCGATGGATCAAGCGAAGTTAGAGTTGCAGCTGAAAGTTTGGAAAGATCTCGCCATCAAGAAGCAGATGTTGATGGGTGCCGCCACCGAAGCATTGGGGTTGGCGCCGGAGTGCACGATGGAGGAGCTTAAAGTCGCTCTGGAGGCCAGTATTCAGCGCGCTCAGGCGGCGGATGCCAAGGTATCCGCTGCACAGGAACAAGCGAAAGCGGCTGTCGAGGAGATTGAGAAAACCCTCGCCGATGTGCGCAAGGCGCTTGCGGAATCAGAATCCGGCAGAAATGCAACGTTTGAAGCTTTGAAAAATTTCGAGCAGCAAATAGCCGTGGAACGCGAAGCCAATACCAAAGAACAGAAGAAACTCAAAGCCTTGATCGCCGACAAGGAGAAGGCTCTGAAGGCGATCAATATCGCTCTCGCCGATACCCCGGAAAATGTCGTCAAAAAGCTCAAAGCGCTTAAGAAGGAGAAGAACGAGGAGTCTGCCGCACGCAGGAACGTCGAAGCCGAGTTACGAACGATGCAGAAACAAAAGCAGGAGTTGGAGAGGCGCATTGCCGGTTTGTTGGAGAACAGCTCCAAGTTGGCCGATCAGTACCGTGCGCTGCATCAACTCGGCAGCGAACAGAATCTGGAGTCGCTGCCCGAACTCGACACCGAGCTGCTTGAGAGCATCGAGCAATCAGAGGCCGCTCCCAATAGCAAGAAGCTCGCCTCCGCCGCATGAGGTAAATCTCACCGGCGAGTTGGGGGATCCGCGGACTCGCCGATGGGTGGATCATCGCTCATCTGAAAATCTGCGCTGATGTAACTTATCGGCATCTCACCAGGGTTTGGCGTATCATAACGCCACGAATATCGAATCACCGGATGCATCGCGCCTGACCAGGGCGATGGTCACACACTCAAGGTTACCGTCATGTCCTCCGTATTTGCCGGCTTCGATCAGCTGGCGCTTCCGGCCCCCCTGCTGAAAGTGCTGGGTGAGATCGGTTATGAAACCCCCTCGCCTATTCAGGCAGCCAGCATTCCGCCGCTCCTGGAGGGTCGGGATCTGCTTGGCCAGGCACAGACCGGGACCGGCAAGACAGCGGCGTTTGCCCTGCCGTTGCTGAGCCGTATCAATCTAAAGGTACGTAGTCCGCAGGTCCTGGTGTTGACACCGACGCGCGAGCTTGCCATCCAGGTCGCGGAGGCCTTCCAGACGTATGCACGTCACCTGCCGGGTTTTCACGTCCTGCCCATTTACGGCGGACAAGGTATGGATACGCAGTTGCGCCAGTTGCGTCGCGGTGCCCACGTAGTGGTCGGCACACCGGGCCGCGTCATGGACCACCTGCGCCGCAAGACGCTGCAACTCGAGAATCTGCAGGCTTTGGTGCTCGATGAGGCTGATGAAATGCTGCGCATGGGCTTCATCGAGGATGTGGAGTGGATTCTGCAACACACTCCCGGTGAGCGCCAGATCGCGCTCTTCTCGGCCACGATGCCGCCGGTGATTCACAAGGTTGCGCAGCGCTATCTGCGCGATGCCGCAGAGGTGCGCATCCAGTCCAAGACCACTACCGTCGAGGCGACCGAGCAGTTTTACTGGCAGGTGGGCGGTCTGCACAAACTCGATGCGCTGACGCGCATTCTGGAAGTCGAAGAGGTCGATGCCACGCTCATATTCGTGCGCACCAAAACCGCAACGGTTGAACTCGCCGAGAAACTCGAGGCCCGGGGTTATGCCTGTGCCGCGCTCAATGGGGATATCACCCAGTCGATGCGTGAGCGTACGGTCGATCAGCTGAAAAGCGGGCGATTGGATGTTGTCGTGGCAACGGACGTGGCCGCGCGTGGATTGGATGTCGGACGCATCACTCACGTCATAAACTACGACATTCCCTACGATGTCGAAGCCTATGTGCATCGCATCGGTCGCACCGGACGCGCAGGCCGCACAGGCCGTGCAATCCTGTTTGTCGCACCGCGTGAAATGCGCATGTTACGCACAATCGAACAGGCTACGCGAAGCAAACTCAAACCGCTGCACCTCCCCACCAGCGAAGTGGTTACCAGCAAACGCGTTGCGCGTTTCAAGCAGCAGGTGCAGGAGATACTCTCTTCTGAGGATCTTGGTTTTTTTGACGGTGTGATCGCCGAACTGCAACGCGAGCAGGAGACCAGTGTCGAACGCATCGCGTCGGCACTGGCGCTGATGGCGCAGCGCGACCGTCCCTTGCAGCTACAGGATGCAAAACCCAAGCGCGCACGCGAAACATTCTCGCGTCCAGCTTCCAGATCCGACCACAAAACAAGCTCTTCCACCCCCCCGCCGAAACCGCGCGAGAAGCGCGACAGATCGAAGCGTGAATCCACCAACGAAGATATCGCCTGGGTGCGCTACCGCATCGAAGTAGGACTCAATCAAGGAATCAGCGCCAAGGATGTGTTCGGCGCTATCGCCAATGAGGCGGGACTCGACGGAGAACACATTGGCGCGATCCGTTTGGCGGATGACTACAGCACCGTGGAATTACCCGATGGGATGCCCCGTGAGGTGTTCAAACATCTGCAGAAAGTCCGCCTGCGGCAACATCCCATGCGCCTCAGCGTGGAGGGAGAATCCGCTATGCCTCAGAGTCGACCGTCGCGCCCCGGGTCGGGCGGTAAACCAACCGCGAGACCGAGCCCGAAAAAGCCGCATCGTAAAGGGGTGAAACAGCCTGACCGTGTTGCCAGGAAGGATTCCGCGCCGGCGCGGTCCGAAAAGCGTAAACCTCGGGAGCGCACCTGATTTCCATCGGGCGATCGGGCTATTCCCAGACCGTGGGTTGGGGATCGTACTCGATGGAGCGCAGACGACCACGCCAATAGGTGAAATCCTCATCGGACAGATTCCACTGTGCGGCAAACTGCAATGGGATGTGCATATCGCCACAATCTGCGTAGCCTTTGTAGTAAGCCGTCCAGCGGGTTGGGACAAATCGTCCATCCAGTTCTCGAAACCTCTCATCAGCGACGACCCGTTCCACCTCGTTGCGGGCATTGAAATGAAACACCAAAGAGACACTCAAACCGGAATCGGTGAGCGTGGCACGCGCGCTATCGTCATCTATGGCCTGCCATTCAAGCCTGGCACAGGGTAACAAAATCGTCGGACACCAGACAGCCTCAGCCAGATAGCGGACCAATGCGGACTGGGCCAACTCGGGTCGGCCTTCATCCTCGAACAGCGGTAGCGATGACATCAGTTTGACGCGCAGTGCGGCACGGCCATGAAGGTAGTTATCGACTACGCGCGCATCGGCAATCGGCATCATATCGACGCGGGCATCCCATACATAGGCGGGACTTCCGACTCGAAAATACCCCCGCGCACTGAACCATTTCCATGATTTGTAACCATACATCAGCCGCATCTCCCCATCCTGCGATAGGCGTACTCTTTGCGGTGCGCGGCTGCCCGGATTCAGGGCCAGCCGCAGATATCGAGCCACCGGTGGAGGGAGCGACGAGAACTGGTCGAAGGAGATGTAATGTACTGGAGCGCTTCGTTCAGGGGCGATAACGCTGTGGATGGCGCGCTTGGTGCGCTTTTCAAGACGCGCTGAACTGAATGCCACGTAGGCGGCGGAAAAGACGAACGCGTAAATGACCAATGCGGTGGGAAGTGTATCCCAGATCATTTTACGCGCCACGTCACGAGGCAGGTGATTCCAGTTCGCTAAGCGCCGTGTTTACCCGCTTCCCAACCCACCGCGCCAATGGTCCTTTCGGCAACTTTGGCGGGAAACGCCTCAAGTTCGGTGGACATGGTGTCATTCCAGCGATTGAGATAACCAAACAGAGCGATCGCAGCCACGATTTCAACGATCTCATCATCCGTAAAGTATTTCCTCAGATCCGCAAAGTCTTCCGCCGTCACCTCATTGGGGATCAATGCGGCATGATAGGCAAGGCGCAGCGCAACACGCTCGGCGTCGCTGAAAAGCGGGCTGGTTTCAAATTCCCAAACCGCCCGGATCTTCTCGTCGGAGTTTTGATAGACACTGGAGAGGTTGGCCATGTGAGCCTGGCAGTAGCGACAACCAGCTGCCTGCGAGGTGATAAGGCTGATCAGCATCTTGAGCGTTTCAGGAACTGAACCTTCGTAAAGCACCGCTTGATTGAGCTTCATAAAGGCTTCAGCAATCTTGGGCCGCCGCCCCATGGTCAGTATCGAGTTGGGGAGGAAGCCGCGAATACGATCATAGCGCTCAAACAGCTCGGCAAACTGCGGCAGGGCCTCTCGGTGCAGGGGTTCGACGTGCGCCATTGTTTTCACTCCTTGTATCTATTCCCGTCAATCGAAAGTGTAGCTTTAGGAACCTCTGATTAAATCTGTTGCGCATTTCGGCACAATAAAAAATTGACCGCTCGCATACTCATCACCGTTTCATCCTTCTGGTTGATGACCTCAATGAATGAACGCACGATTCCCCGGTCCGGTTTGGATTGGGACTGTTTGGTCTCCTCGATGGTGACCCGCACGGACAGGACATCTCCCGGACGAACCGGCTTGATCCAGCGCAATTCGTCGACACCCGGCGACCCCAGACTGGCGACCTTCGACAGGTAGTGATCGGCGTACATACGCATCATGAGACTGCCGGTCAACCAGCCACTGGCGATCAACCCTCCATACATGCCCTCACGAGCGGCTTCGGGGTCCGTGTGTATGAACTGAGGATCGTACTTGTTCGCAAACTCGATGATCTCGGCCTCGGAGACCTCGGTCGATCCAAACTCATGGATCGCGCCAGCGCTGTAATCTTCGAAAAACCGGGCTTCGATGGGTACGGCAAAATAGTTCTTCGTCATGATCTAGCGCCAGCGTTGCTGAATGGAGTCTTGATTCATGGCCAGCCATTGTAGGGCCATGATCGTGTAGGAGGAATCAACCTGGCCGCTCTGAATGGCTGTCAACGCCTCCTCGAGCGTCAAGACGTGTACCTTGATGTCCTCGCCTTCGTGGTCCAAGCCATGGATGCCGCCGGCGCCAGACGCGTCGGTACGTGCCAGATAGAGGGTGATACGTTCCGAACTTCCGCCGGGCGCGGGATAGAAGTCGTAGAGCCGGATCAGCTCACCCGCAGTACAACCGGCCTCCTCCACCGCTTCACGGCGTACCACGTCTTCGAAGGTTTCATCCACCTCGACAATGCCGGCAATGGTTTCCAGCATCCATGCGCCGGCGTCTCGTTCCAAGGCGCCAATGCGGAATTGCTCGATGAGGACCACGCTATCGAGTTGCGGGTCATAAAGCAGCGCCGCGACAGCATGATCACGGCGAAACAGCTCACGATGCAGGGATGGGCTCATGCCCCCGGCAAAGAGCTCGTGACGCAAGGTAAAGCGTTCGAGCTGAAAGAACCCGTCGTGGCACAGCTTCCTCTCGAGTATCTCCACCCGCATCTTCACGGCTTCGCCCTGATCTGTAGAAAAGTGGGTTTGATTGTATCAAGGCGGCGGGAATTGCCAACTTTAGGTCGCCTGATCGTGCCGGTGCGCCGACGCGATATAGAACTCTTCAAGCGCGAACAGGTCTTCGATATTCAGCTGCGCGCGCGGGCGGCCGGCGTCGAAGTGCCGCCCGCGCAACGGATAACCCTGCCGGGCCTTATTCTCGATGCGTTTATTGCGCATCTCGGTGTACTCCATTTGCGTGACATAGCGATCACCATCAAGATCATAGCCTCCGAATGGGAGCGGCCCGCGTTCCGTTATCTCCGCCTGCGCCACCACATCGCTGCACCATGGGGTGCTCGCACCCTGAAGTGCGATCAGAAAGATGCTGGGGTTTTCATCGCAGGATCCCCCTTCTTGCCCCGGTTCGAGATACTTGCGAGAGCGATCTCGGTATCTGTATAGAGCAGCGCAAGGCCTGTTCTTACCCGCGAGGCTGTCACCTGGCGGATGGCGCATTGGGGATGGATCGCGACATCCGCTGCTCGTCATTTGGCGCAGCAGATCCGCTGGAAAAACAGAAGGAAACCCGCATTCCTCCCAGCGCCGGTGATCGGTCGAGCTTCAATCTGGCTACGTAGAGCTCCGCGATCTCCTGGGCGATAGCCAGCCCCAATCCATGTCCCGCCACCTCCTCGTCAATGCGTGTGCCGCGTCGGGTCAACTGCTCAATCTGCTCGGGCGTGCAGCCGGGTCCGTCGTCTTCGACGACCAGGCATCCAGAGGACGGCGACTGCACGGTGAGACGCACGCGATGGCGCGCCCATTTGCAGGCATTGTCGAGCAGGTTGCCGATCAATTCGAGCGCATCATCACGATCGAGCGGCAGGGTGAGTTCCGCCGGGCAATCGACTTCGATATCCGGGGCACGTTCCGCATAGATGCGTGTCAGGACCTCGATCAGCGGGGGAAGATCATCGTACGGCCGGAATGCCTTGGCAGTGCCCGCCCGCCCCGCCAATCGCGCACGTTTGAGTTCCTTTTCGATGACCTGATTGATCTGTCCGACGCGACTGTCCAACTCTGCGGAGATCTGCGGGTGGGCACGAAGTTCTTCGGTACGGGCCAGTTGGCCCAACAGAGCAAGTTGTGCCTTCAGCGCATGCGCCAGATTGCCAGCGGCATTGCGCGAACGCTGCAGGCGCCGATCCAGCAGTATCAGCAGCCGGTTGACTTCCTTCACCAGCGGCCGGACTTCGTCGGGTACGTTTTCGCTGAGTTGGCCGATATCGCCGTTGGCCAGGCGCTCGACATCGCCGGCGGTGCGTTGCAGCGGCGCGAAACCGCGCCGCAGTATCATCCGTTGCAACCCCAGCACCGCGATCAACACCGCAAGGCCGATGCCGAGGAGCGACCAACGCAGCACGATCAGGTGTGCGTGCAGCGCGCTCAACTCTTCGGCAACGGCAATCGTAAGATTACTGCCTTGTTTACGATACCCGCCTGCCCACACCAGCAGCTGTTGACCATCGGGACCGGCCGCATGCCAGCGATGCGATTCGCCCGGCGGCAGTGGCGGGATGGCTAGCGGGTGGTCCCAGAGAGAACGCGATCTCAGCTGCGATGTGGCATCCAGCAGCGCAACAACGTAATAGTGCCCGGCATAGGGACGTTCGTAGATCGCACCGAGGCGCGATGCATCCACCTCGAGAGCGCTTTCCGTATTGGCTTGCAGTGCGGCCAGGAGGCTCTCGGCGTCGTGGCGAAGTCGCGATGCGACCAGATCCTCACCGACATAGCGCACCGCTTCGCTGGCCAGCACAGCGAGCACCAGAATGATGACCGCCATGGCCAGACCGAGGCCCGCCTGAAGCTGCTTGCGCAGCGACATCAAGTGGCCTCGCCGTGAAAGAGGTAACCCTGTCCGCGGCGCGTTTCGATGATCTCGTTCCCGAGCTTCTGGCGCAGGCGTTTCACGTAGACCTCGACGACATTGCTGTCGGGTTCGGTATCACCCTCGTAGACATGTTCGGTGAGACGTGTCTTTGACAGCACCCTGCCGGGATGCAGCATGAAGTAACGCAGCAGTCGAAACTCGATGCCGGTCAGTGCCACAGGCTCGGCGTCGCCGATGACCGCGGCCTGGCGTTCCTCGTCGAGCGTCAGCCCTGCGACTGCCAATAGCGGTTCGGCGCGTCCGTGACGGCGGCGCAGTACCGCCTGGAGACGCGCCAGCAACTCTTCGTTATGAAACGGCTTGCCAAGATAGTCGTCGGCACCGGCCTTGAGGCCGTCGACCCGCTCGTGCCAGGCGTCCCGTGCGGTCAGCACGACCACCGGCAGATCGTTGCCTCGCTCGCGCCAGTGGCGCAGCACCTCGAGTCCGGGGCGCTGCGGCAGGCCGAGGTCCAGAATCACGCCGTCGAAAGACTCCTCATCGCCAAGGAATTCGGCATCGATGCCATTGTCGGCCACATCGACGGCAAATCCGGCACGCTCCAGCTCCGGTTTCAGGCGGGCAACCAGTTCCACATCGTCTTCCGCCAGCAGCAGGCGCATGGGATCAGTCGTCCTTTTCTTCTTTGATCAGCATACCGCTGACGGCATCGTACTTCAGTTCCCATACCACGCCTTCGGGATCGACGATCTCGATCTCATAGATCAGGCGCTGATCCTTCTCCTCCAGTTCCACCTCCAGCAGGCGTCCGGCGTGGCGGCTGCGGACCTGTTCGAGGATCTGCTCGAAGGGTACGATGCGGCCCTGTTCCAACAGGCGTCGCACGCGTTCATGATCATCATCGGCTACCACGGATCCGGTGCCGGCTGCGAACAGCATGAGGGCGATTAGCGGGCGATTCATGATCTCAGTCCTCCCACCGGCCGAGACCGGGAATGTGTACCTGATGTTCGTCGTACGAACCTTTGTCGGCTTCGGTATGGCAGATATCGCATTGGAACAATTTCAATGGCCGCTCCCCCTGCTCAAGTACCCATTGCGGAATCTCGTCGTGCTTGTGCAAAAAATAACGCGTAGCGGTAATGCGTAGGGTGGGTTCGGCGGTGGCGGCCGCAGCGGCGAACCGCTTCGAACGCTTGTAGTCTACACGGTCCGCCGCATTGGCCGTCAGGTAACGCGTGATCTCGGCCGAGCTCCGAACGTCAAGTTCTGCACTTTCTCCAAAGTGATCATCGAGTCGCTTCATGATCTCCTCCCATGAACGGACCGGCAGCAGGCCCGGTTGATAGGCGAAATGGCAACTGCCGCACTCTGCCCGATAAAGGACGTCATTCGCCGGTGCGACGTCAAGACGTGCCTCACGCCACAGTCGCGTCAGCCACGTTGTGTGTCCCTCCCCGTCGTCACCGAACACCCAGGTGCTGGTCGCGATGAGTCCGAACATCCCCAGAATAATCCAAAGTTTACGCTTCATACCCTTTACCTCAACGGTGATCGATCGCCGGACGTGCCAGCGGGCAGTGGTTTCGCGCAACCCGATGACCGCACCCTCATTGCCGGCGCAGGTAGCTCAGGATGTCGCCCTTTTCCTGCGCGGAGCACTCGCGACCGAAAGTCCATTTACAGTTACGCAGAAACCATTTCTCGATCTCACGCCGCTCAGTGAGGCGTTTAGGATTGATTGATGGCGCCATGGGCTTGATGGTTTCATCGGTGCGCACGTGACGTCCGGGCCGGGTGGGATCGGCACCGTGACAACTGACACAGCTTCGCGTGGTGCGATCGGCGGTGCTCTGCTCGGTATTCCAGAGACGGCGGCCCGCGTCACCGTCAAAAGTGCCCGCGCCCTGAGCGCGATAGTCAGCCAGTGCCTGATCCGTGGTGTCCGCCAGCGTCGCAACGGGAACCAGCATCACGACACCGATCAAGATCCAGTTTCGACAGGCATCGCGCATACATTCATCCCTCCATTTCGTTGGCCGGGACAGGCGGCCTATTCCATGACACGCTTACGGCCGTCGAACATCGCGCGCACCAGATTTTCGCGATGTTGCAGGCTCGCCAGGATCACGCCCGCCACGTGTACGATGACCAGCAACAGGGTGAAGTTCGCGAAGAACTCGTGCATCTCCTCGAAGGCATCGCCAACGATACGGCCCGATCCGGCCATGGCGCCTGCCAAGGGACCGGCCATCTCTTCCGCGCCGTAAGTCACCAATCCTGTCACCGTCGCCAGCGCCAGGCTGATCATTAACATCACCACCATCCAGCCTCCGGCCGGGTTGTGGCCGAGATACCGCCTGGGCTGGAAGGCAAGAATGTCCTTGAGATACTCCCCGACGACGCGCGGGCGATGCACAAAACTGCTGAAACGGGCGTGGTGGGGACCGATCATTCCCCACACCAGCCGAAACAGCAGCAATCCCCCGATGAGGTAGCCGCTCAGTACGTGCAGATCGAGCAGATCATCCTCGCTGATGTAAGAGACCGTGAATGACATCACCAGCGACCAGTGGAACAGCCGCACCATCGGATCCCACACCTTGATGTTGTCATTGGACATAGCAAGTTACCCCTGAACTGACTGCCTTGTGTCTACAATAAGGCGCTTGGCTGAAACCAGACTGAAAGCGGCCGAGCCACGCCGGCCCGGCCGCCATCGATCACTCAAACCCTTCCAGGTCAGCGCTTTTCACCGCGTACCAGCGGCTCGATGGTGATCGCGTCGTAGACCAGTTTGTGAACCCTGCCCCCGGCATCGACGACCTCGATCTCGTAGCGCAGCCTGCCGTCATCGCGTTCCAGTTCGACTTCGACTATCGTCCCGGGTTGATCGTTGCGCACCCTGGCGACGACACTTTCCAGAGGCACGATCTGCTTGCCCTCCACGCTCTGCACCAGCGCACTGTCGCTGCGTCCCATCAGTCGGTTGGCAATGTTGTCGGCATCCTTCGCGGCCCAGGCAACGGTGGTGGCGGTAGCTGTCATCAGCCCGGCAATCAAAACAAGTGATTTGGTATTCATGGCATCTCTCCTGCGGTTGAGTGGGTAGTGTGATCTCGTTGACCACGGTGGGCAGAGTACTGGGCGGCACTGAAACCACACTGAAAAAATGCTGAAACGAGACTGAATACCGAACACTCCGGGCCGGCCTACCGGGTTGCAGGTCACTCTATGATGCAGGGGTCAAAGCCGTGTCACTGGACAGTCGCGGCGGGTGACGGTATGAATACCCTGCAGGGTGGTAACGGATGATGGGTACTCGTTGGGCGGGGATGAAAGTGATATGAAAAAAACCCGGGAACTGCGTCAGGAGTTAATCGCAACCATGCGCGCCATGAACGCGCAGGGCATCAATCAGGGTAAATCAGGCAACGGCAGCGTGCGCCAGGGCGAAGGGTTTCTGATCACACCCGCCGCCATCGCCTACGACGCGCTCACCGCAGACGATATCGTCGCCATGGATTTCGACGGCGAGTGGCAAGGCAGCCCCGGTGCCCGGCCCTCCAGCGAATGGCGTTTCCATCGCGATATCCTGGCAGGGCGTACCGAGATCAACGCTGTTCTCCATACCCACGGTCGCGCGGTCACGACCCTGGCCTGTATGAAACGTTCGATACCCGCCTTTCACTACATGGTTGCCATTGCCGGGGGCAACGACATCCGCTGCTCCGGCTACGCCACGTTTGGGACGCAGGAGCTGTCTGATCTTGCGCAGCAGGCATTGACAGGTCGTAAGGCATGCCTGATGGCTCACCATGGACTTATCACTTTGGGGACAACGCTGTGTGAGGCGTTCGCTATCGCAATGGAAGTGGAACATCTGGCCGATGTCTACTGGCGCACGCTACAACTGGGCGAACCCGAAATACTGGCGGACGCCGAAATGGAGTTGGTGCTGGAACGGTTCCGCACCGGGTATCAACATCCGTGAGGTCGGTTTATCGGGACAGGGCATCCCTGCGCTGACGCAGGCGGAGGATGGCCGTGGGCGATCCCAGTTGCTCGTAGAGCGAAAGCGACTGCGTGAAATAGAGGTGTGCCTCTTCTTCTTCGCCGCTCAGCCGACTCAACTCCCCCAGCACTTCCAGATCGCTGGCAATCCCAGGAACATAACCGCTGGCCCGATCGAGTTCGAGCGCGCGGCGTGCAGCCTTTTCGGCGCCGGCCAATTCGCCACGACGCAGCTCCAGCGTGGCGCGGTTGAGTAGCGTGGCGGGGGTTTCTCCCAGCGCCTCGGCGCGGGCCAGATAACGCGCGGCGGCATCCGTGTCGTTGCCGTCCAGCAGGCACAGCGCCAGGCCGTTCAGGGCCATGATCTGCAGCTCACTGTCACCGCGCGCCGCGGGGTGATCGATCAACTGTTGATAGAGCTCTTTGGCAACATCACGATTGCCCTGCCCATAGTTGATTTCCGCAAGGCCGGCAATGGCCCGCAACTCCATATCTGCGCGCTGTTCCATTGCCGCCAGGCGTAAAGCCCGTTCGTAGGCCAACAAGCCAGCGTCGTGGTTACCCAACTGGTGTTCGACGGCTCCCAGATTCACAAGATTGGTCACAAGTGCGACCCGATTGTCGGCCAGTTCGGCCAACTGCGCCGCCTGGCGAAAATTCTGCGCCGCGTTGACGAGGTCACCGCTTTCGAAGCGCCCGAGCGCCCGCTGCTCAACCACCTGTCGCTGTTCGATCAGGGTAGAGAGTGTGGGTTCCGAAGCACAGCCGCCTAACAGACTGAACGTCAGACCGAGAACGGATAGCCGCCACCCCATCAGCGTCGCGTTCCCGTGGCATCGGCACCCAGCCCGGGGTCCCGCAGGGGGCGGATCAGCAATTCACCGCTGGTTTTAGGAAGATTGGGTGCGATCAGAAAGTTTTTCTGCGAAGCGCGAAGCGTGCGATCGGCCTCGTAGAGCACATTGCGCCCCTCCTGGACCACGTCGGTCAGTTGCGGCGTGGCTGTGCGCAACTGGCTGGAAACCTCTTTCAGGTCGCGGAGAATCTGCGCGAAATCGATGGCGTGCTCCGGAAACTGAGCAGTGCTCGTTTCCAGCCGTTCCAGGGTCACAGCGACACTGCCCAGAATCCGGTTCAACTCACCCTGGGTAGCCACCACCCTTTTAACCACCTCGGCGCTGTTGCTGGTGATCTGCTCCAGGTTGGCCAGGCTGCGATGAAATTCGTCCTCGGTGCGCGAAAGCGAACGAGCGAGTTGCGAAAATTGGGTCAGGCTTTCGTTGAAACCCGCCAATCCTTCCTGCAGGTCGCCCTGCGGATCGAGCAAGCGGGCCGAGAGGCTCACATGATTGGCGAGTATCTTGTCAAACTGTTCCAGACGTTGCGGCAGTGTCGCCATAAGATCCGGAAGACCGCTGGTCTGGGTGAGCGCAAGTTCTCCCCCTTCGGCAACGGCGGTCTTTTCGGAAGTGCCGATCGCGATATCGATGTACGGATTTCCGAAGGTGGGATTGATCAATGTGGCGCGCGAATCCTCACGGATTTTACTGAAATACTTGTCTTCGATGGACATCACCACCCGAATCTGGTTGTCGGGAGTGATCTCGAGGGCATTGACGCTGCCGACGGAGATTCCCGCGAGCGTTACCGGTGTTCCCACGCGGATGGTGTCGGCGCGACTGACAATTGAATGCACCACGTAGCGGTTCGCAAAAGGAATCGCCTGTTCGCGCAATAGATAGATCAGATAGAACAATGCCATAACCGTCGCAAGGATCAGCAATCCCACCAGACGTTTCTGATTGACCTGGGTACTGGTTTCGGTCATTGCACGGCAACCTGGTTTGCAACTTCGCCGGCACGAAGTCGGTCGGCAGCGATGCAGAAACGATCAATTTCGAGCTGAGCGATACGCGGCGGGTGAAACGGAAAATGGCGCGCCCAGGATGAGGGTGCGCAGGCAATCAGCGTGCGGCCTGATTCGGTCAAGCGCGCCAGAACGGCCTCGGTATCGGAATCTTCGGCATTCAGGTAGAGGGGCAACTCATCCATCAACACCAACTCCGGTTGCAGCAACAGGATACGCAGCAAGGCTATCCGCCGTCGCTGCCGACCGGTCAGATGCGACACGCGCTGAGAAAGAAGCGTCCTGGCTTCCCCCATTGCCGTCAACTCGGTCTCGATGCGCTGGGCAAGCAACCCCGGGTCGTCGATCGTACCGCGATAACGCAGAGGAAGTAGCAGATTCTCTCCCACCGTCCAGGAGGCGATCAGACCGTCACGTTCGAAAATCACGCCGATCTTTTCTCTCAGGTGCAACAGTTTGCGTTGTGCAAGACGATGAAGATCGGATCCGAAAATCGACACTCTACCGGCGGCCGGCCTTATCAGACCGGCGAGTAACTTGATCAAAGTGCTCTTTCCCGATCCTACGCTGCCATCGATGAGCCAAACATCCCCGCGGCGCACCTGCCAATCGATGACCGGTGAGCTGCCGGCGACCGGCAGGCGTACTCGATCGAGGTGACAGATGGGCTCACGCATAGAGTACTGCCGATACCAGTACCGTCATCAGCACGCACAAAGCGGATGAGATCACAAAGGACTGTGGCAACCGCCGCGGGATATCCAACGAGGAGCGGGCGTGAAAGCCAAAACTGGCGTGCACCAAAGTGATGATGATGCCGAACAGGATGACCAGGCTGAGTCCCGCCAACAGATCGATCGAGCGCAACCCTTCCACGGTTGTCAGCGCGAACACGGCAAAGGGAATCTCATGATAAATCATTGAGAATACGCCGGCCCCGATGACAGCTGCTGCGTTCGCCCAGAAAGTGAGCAGCAGCAACGATAACGTGATACCGAACAGACGCGGCAAAACGAGAAACTGATGGGGCTCGATACCCTGGGTAATCAACGTCTCGATGGTCTGATTGACCTGCAGCTCGCCCAGTTCGGCCGTGATCGCCGTGCCCGAGCGCCCGATCACCACCAGCGCGATGACCAGTGGCGTCACCTGATGAAACAGAACCACATTCATTACCCGCGCGAGCAGATCGAGTTCACTGACACGAAACGCGTACAGTGGCAACATCGTCAGGATACCCAGTGCAGCACCAACGAAAGCGACCATCAAAACGCTTTGCACCGCCGTGAAATAGATCTGCTGCAGAGTCAGCTGGCGCAGATAAAACCAGGCACCGCGCCGGAAGGTAAAGATCCCGGCAATGGCGTTGGCCAGCAGGTAAAAAAGATCCGCGGTGCGCCGGGCGGCCAATATGCCCCATTCCCCAAGCGCTTCGAGCTGCTTGAGCGAGGTGGCTGGACTGGTCTGCGATGTAGCTGTCTCGCTCATATAGATGGGATGGGTTGCCGTAATGAATCAGCCTTGCAGATACCTTGCCCGGGAGGGCGTTCGGGGAACGCGAACCGGTTCGCACTTCCCTGATTGGCCGCCCGAAAGGCGACGACCTGGCTGTCGCCTCCCCTGGTTAGGTTGACGGCGCTAGACGTGATAACTGAAGTGGGCGCGTTGCGTGGCGCTCATTAACCGGCGGAACTGTGGCCCGCTCAAGTGAATCAACTGCTCATGATCGCCGGCCTCCAGGTAGATGTGGCCGGCCTCCATCAGACTCTCCTCACAAACCGTCTCCAGGCCGTAGGCGGGACCAAGCGCTGGAACGGCACCCAGGGCGCAGTCCTTGAAGATCTCGCCCACCTCGCGCTCACTGGCGAGGGCGAGATTGCGCTGGGTCTGGTTATAGAGCATGCCCAGCTCCAATTTGTGGGTGGCTGGAATTACCGCCACCACATACCCCAGTTCGTCCTCCAGCAGCACGGCCTTGGCAACTATGTCGCCCGGTACATGGGCCGCATGCGCGGTATCCATACTGGAGCCGGTGCGGGCATGATGCACGGTTTCGTAGGCGACACCTTGGGAGTCGAGGAAATTTTCAAGAGTGATTGCTATGGCCATGATGCACCTCCACAGCGAAAGGCCCGTTTCCGGGCCGGCATCAAGAGTATAGCCAAACGGCCGGGGAGCAACCGCGGCAGGGGGTGAAAGCGGGTCTAACCGAGCGTTTCCAGTGCCAGGCCCGCGGTGGTGGCAAGACGGACGAAATCGGGAAACGACGTGGCAACGTTGGCGCAGTCGGTGATCACGACGGGTGCCTGGGAACGCAGTGCGGCCATTGCGAATGCCATGGCGATGCGGTGATCTCCATGACTGTGAACGCGACCACCCTGCAGCTTGCCGCCCGTTATGATGATCCCATCGCGTGTCGGTCGGGCTTCGATGCCCAGTAGTTGGAGCCCATCGGCCATAACCTGGATGCGGTCACTCTCCTTGACGCGCAGCTCTTCTGCGCCCCGCAGTACGGTTTTTCCCTCGGCGCAGGCGGCAGCGATGAACAGCGCGGGGAATTCGTCGATGGCGAGGGGAACCAAATGCTCGGGGATCTCGACGCCACGTAACCCCGTACTACGTACTCGCAGATCAGCGACCGGTTCGCCCCCCATCTCGCGTTCGTTCGAAACCTCGATCTGCGCTCCCATGAGACGCAGGATGTCGATAACCCCGGTACGAGTGGGATTGATACCTACCTGTTCCAGCAGCAGATTCGATCCGCCGGCAATGGCGGCACCTACCAGAAAAAAGGCTGCGGAGGAGATATCGGCCGGTATACGGACAGGTGTGGCCGTGAGGCGTCCTCCGCCCTCGAGGCAGACGGTCATTCCGTTGCGTTCCACCGGATAGCCAAAGCCGGCCAGCATCCGCTCCGTGTGATCCCGGGTAGCCGCCGGTTCGGTAACGCAGGTGCGACCCTTGGCATAGAGTCCGGCCAGCAAGAGTGCGGATTTGACCTGGGCACTCGCCATGGGCATGGCATAGTGAGTGCCATGCAGCGGCTGACCCCCATGGATATGCAGAGGTGCGGTCCCCGGGGTGGTTGTATCGATCGCTGCGCCCATGGCGGTAAGCGGCACCGTGACGCGTTGCATGGGTCGCGACGAGAGCGAGGCGTCGCCGGTGAGTACCGTATCGAAGGACTGTCCCGCCAGAAGGCCCGCCAGCAATCGCATGGAGGTGCCCGAATTACCCAGATCGAGCGCTCCAACCGGACGCCTCAGACCATCGATACCGACCCCCTGAATTCGCACCCTGCCCGCTTCCGGGCCGTCAATATTGACCCCCATGGCGCGAAAGGCACGTAGCGTTGCGAGGCTGTCTTCGCCTTCGAGAAAACCTTCGATCTCGGTGACACCATCGGCCAGGGCGCCGAATATGATGGAACGGTGGGAAACCGATTTATCGCCCGCCACACGCAGGCTGCCGCTCAATCGGCCGCCAGGCTGTACGTGGAATGTCGTCGACGGATCGGACATGGTCGCTGAGCCTACTCGGGGCTTCCGGAGGCGTTTTGGCAGTAGCGGTCACGAGCGTTCTTGGCACGCTTGAAGATCGCCATCACACTCGCACTGTCTCCCGCCTCGATAGCGGTATACAGATGCTGCAGATTCGCACCGAACCGATCAAGCATCCTGAGCAGCTGCACACGGTTGGTAAGACAGATATCGTGCCACATCTGTGGATCGCTGGAGGCAATACGCGTGAAATCGCGAAACCCCCCTGCGGCGAAGCGGAAGATCTCCTTGTGCTCTTCCATGCGCGCCAGGGCATCGACCAGAGAATAGGCCAGCATGTGGGGGAGATGGCTGGTGGCAGCCAACACCTCGTCGTGATGTTCTATATCCATCTCCTCGACCTGCGCACCGGCCTGCTCCCACATCCAGCGGATGCGTGCGGTTGCCTCGGGCGCGGTTTCGGCGACGGGTGTGAGTATGACGCGACAGCCACGATAGAGCTCCGGAAATGCGGCCTCGACGCCGCTCTTTTCGGTACCTGCAATGGGATGTCCCGGCACCAGTCTGGGTGGAACGAAACCGAAAGCGGATTTTGCGACAGCGACCACATGTCCTTTGGTACTGCCAGCGTCGGTCAGAATGGTCTCGGGTGCAAGCACCGGAGCAATGCGCTGAAACACTCCCTCCATGGCCATCATGGGCACCGCCACCAGAACGACGTCGGCCTCGGCGACGGCGCGCGCCGGATCGGTTTCGCCGCAATCGATAATGCCCAGCGCCCGCGCCTTCTCCAGCGAGGCCGGGTTGCGATTGCAGCCCGTCACATGACCGACCGCACCGGCTGCGCGCAACGCGGCTGCCAGCGAGCCGCCGATCAGTCCGACGCCGATGATGCAGAGGCGCTCAATCATTCCGTTTGGCCGGCCAGTACCTTGCGCAGTGCGTTGACCACGCGCACATTCTGTTCGCCACTGCCAACCGTAATGCGCAGATGATTGGGCATTCCGTAGTTGGCGACCGGACGGACGATGACACCTTCGCGCAGCAAGCCCTCGTAGATGGGTCCGGCCGGACGACCGAAATCGACGCTGACGAAGTTACCCACCGACGGGATGTGGTTCAAACCGAGTTCCGCAAACGCGGCGGCCAGCACCGCCATTCCGCGGCGATTCTCGTCGACGGCACGCTTGATGTGCTCCTGGTCACCCAGCGCCGCACAGGCCGCGGCCATGGCGGGCGCGTTGACATTGAAGGGTTGCCGCACCCGATTGAGCAGATCGGCCACCTCAGGACCGGAAAGCGCGTACCCAACGCGCAGACCGGCGAGACCATAGGCCTTGGAGAAGGTACGGCATACCACCAGATTGGGGTATTTTTTCAGCCACTGGGCGCTGTCAGGAAATTCGGGCTCGTCGACATACTCGATGTACGCCTCGTCGATCACCACCACAACTCTTGGAGGCACTGCACTGATAAAGGCCTCCAGCTCATCGCGTTTCAGCCAGGTGCCGGTCGGATTGTTGGGATTGGCGATGTAGATCACCGCCGTTTTGTCGTTGATCAGCGCACGCATTGCCTCGAGATCGTGCCCGAAGGCCGGGCCCCGTGAACCATCGTGCGCCGCGGCCACCCGACCGGTGGCGCCGCACGCCAGCGTGGTCAGGTGATAGACGACAAAAGCATGTGCCGAGTAAATCGACTCGCGATCCGGTGTCAGAAAGACCCGACCGATCAAATCGAGGACATCGTTGGAACCATTGCCCAGGGTGATTTGTACCGGATCGATGTCATGCCAGCGGCTCAGCGCCGCGCGCAGTTCGAAGCCGCCGCCATCGGGATAGAACTCTACCTCTTTAAGCGCATTGCCAGCGGCTTCGATGGCCAGCGGACTGGCGCCCATCGGATTCTCGTTGGAGGCAAGTTTGACGGCATTCTTGATGCCGTACTCGCGTTCCAGTTCGGTTATCGGTTTGCCCGGTTGGTACGGCCGCAAACCCTTTACGCCTTCGGCGGCGAGATCAATAAAGGAAACTGTCATGGTCCGCTCCTGAGTGTCGTGGCAACGTTCGAGTTGTGGTTGTCTCAGAGTACTGCTTTGGGGTATGAACCCAGTACCTTGAACAGGGAGGCGCCCTCCTCAAGTTCCGTCAGAGCCGCTTTCACATTGTGCTCCTCGGCGTGACCTTCGATATCGATAAAGAAAACATAGTCCCAGGTACCGCGCCGCGACGGACGCGATTCAATGCGCGACATGCTGATGCCGTGGGTATTGAGGGGATTGAGCAGCCGGTAGAGCGCACCGGGTTTGTTGGAGGTCGAGAGAAGCAGCGTCGTCTTGTCGTTCCCGCTGACCGGCACCGGATTGCGCCCAACGATCAGGAACCGCGTAGTGTTCTCCGGTTCGTCCTCAATATTGGAAACCAGTATTTTCAGCCCGTAGATCTCCGCTGTCATGATGCCGGCGATAGCCGCGGTCCCCGCCTCTGCGGCAGCGCGACGTGCGGCTTCCGCATTGCTGCTTACGGGTTCGCGTTCGACGTGCGGAAAATTGAGGTCCAGCCACTCGCGGCACTGGGCCAGCGATTGCTGGTGTGAATAAACACGTTTGATCGCCTTGAGATCCTGCTCATTACCGAGCAGGTGATGGTGGATACGCAGTTCCACCTCGCCACAGATCTTGAGCGGGGAAAGCACGAAGGTGTCCAGCGTATGGTTGATCACCCCTTCGGTGGAGTTCTCCACCGGCACCACACCGTAGTGCGCCGCACCCGATTCCACCTCACGAAACACCTCGTCGATAGCCGCCAGCGGGGTGGTGTTGATCGACTTGCCAAAGTGCTTGTGTGCGGCGGCCTGAGTGAAGGTTCCTTCGGGGCCTAGAAACGCGATGTTCATCGGTTTTTCCAGAGCCAGGCAGGCCGACATGATCTCGCGGAACAGTCGCGCCATCTCCTCGCTGCTGAGCGGCCCCTGATTGCGTTCAACGACACCACGCAGCACCTTGGCTTCACGCTCGGGTCGATAGTAAAAGGCGGGCTCCGCCCCCTCCGAGCGCTTGACCCGCCCCACTTCGGCCGCGCATTCGGCACGTTTGGATATCAACGCCTGGATCTGTTCGTCCAGCGCGTCGATCTCCTGACGGATCCTGGCTAATCGCTGTTCGGTATCACTCATGATGGCGCGTTCGCTGCGGACTGGCCTCAGAGGGTACGTACGCCGAGCACCCCTTTGATGGCACCGATTTCGGCCACCGTTGTGGCAGGGATCGCACTTTCCACATCGACCACGGTGTAGGCCAGATCGCCGCGTGACCTATTGAGCATATCGATGATGTTGAGGCCGGCTTTCGCCAGGTCGGTGGAGATCTGTCCCAGCATATTCGGTACGTTGGCATTGACTACGGTCAGACGATAACCGCCCTGGGCCTTTGGCATGACCACTTCGGGGAAGTTGACGGAATTGGTGATATTGCCGTTCTCCAGATAGTCGCGAACCTGATTGGCCACCATGATGGCGCAGTTATCCTCCGCTTCGACGGTCGAAGCACCCAAATGCGGCAGCGTTATGACGCGCGGGTGCTTTTTCAGCAGGTTCGACGGAAAGTCACAGACATAACTGTAGACTTTGCCTTCATCGATGGCGTTCACCACCGCTTGATCGTCAAGGATGCCGTCACGCGAGAAATTGAGCAGCACGACGCCCTTTTTCATCAGACGCAGGCGATCGGCGTTGATCATGCCTCGAGTGGCATCCATGAGGGGCACATGGAAGGTAACAAAGTCACAGCGCGCGAGCAGATCGTCGACGCTGGTCGCCTGCTGCACCTGTGACGAGAGTTGCCAGGCACGCTGTACGGTGATGTCCGGATCGTAGCCAATGACGTTCATCCCCAGCGAAAGTGCGGCATTGGCGACCTTGACACCGATGGCGCCGAGCCCGATCACGCCCAGGGCGCGCCCCGGCAGCTCGAACCCGACGAAATTCTTCTTGCCCGCTTCGGTGGCTTTACCGATGGCGGCATCATCCCCCTCCAACTCGCGCGCGAAATGCCAGGCCTGCGCAATATTTCGGCACCCGAGCAGCATTCCGGCAATCACCAGTTCCTTTACCGCGTTGGCGTTGGCCCCAGGGGCATTGAAAACGGGAATACCTTTGCCGCTCATCTTGTCGACCGGGATGTTGTTGACACCGGCACCGGCACGGCCAACGGCTTTTACCGTCCCCGGAATCTCCATATCGTGCATCTTGAACGAGCGCAGCAGGATCGCGTCGGGATGCAGAATTTCAGAGGCAACCTCATAGGATTCACGCGGCAAACGCTCCAGTCCGGCGATGGAAATATTATTTAAAGTCAGTATTTTATACATCTTATTTAAACCTTTCTGTGACCTTTTGTTCTACCACCCACCCGCTGGCAGCCCTGGTGTTGCGTTCAGGCATGGGCGCGCTCGAACTCGCCCATGAATTCGATCAGCTTGCCGACGCCCGCCTCGGGCATCGCGTTGTAGATACTGGCACGCATGCCACCGACCGAGCGATGACCTTTGAGCGTCACCAGACCCTGAGCCTTGGCTTGAGCAAGAAAATCGGCGTCCAGGTCGGCATTGGCCAGGGTGAAGGGTACGTTCATCCACGAACGGCACGCGGGTTCGACCGGATTGGCGTAGAAGCCCGACGCGTCGATGGCGCTATAGAGGCGCTCCGCCTTGAGACGATTGCGTTCACCCATCGCCGCCAGACCGCCGGTGCGCTTGATCCATTGAAAGACCAGGCCGGCGAGGTACCAGGCGTAGGTGGGCGGGGTATTGGACATGGAATCGTTATCGGCATGATTTTTATAGTCGAAGATCGATGGCGTGCCGGGCAGGATTTCACCCATCAAATCGTCACGCACGATCACCACCGTCAATCCGGCGGGGCCGATATTTTTTTGTGCGCCGGCATAGATGACGCCATAGCGCGAGACATCGATGGGACGCGAGAGAAGGGTGGATGAGAAGTCCGCCACCAATGGCACGGCTCCGGTTTCCGGCACATAGGGAAACTCCACACCACCGATCGTCTCATTCGGTGTGTAATGAACATAGGCCGCATTCGGATCCAGTTTGAGCTCCTCCTGCGCCGGCGCTGTGGTGAAATTCGTTGCCTCGCTGCTGGCCGCCACGTTTACCTTGCAGTAGGTACCCGCTTCCTTGATGGCCTTCTTCGACCATGCGCCGGTATTGATGTAGTCGGCAGCGTTCTTACCCCGCAGCAGATTCATGGGCACCATCGCGAACTGGCTGGTCGCACCACCCTGCAGGAACAGCACCTTGTAATTGGCGGGGATCGCCAGCAACTCGCGCAGATCCGCTTCGGCACGCTCGGCTATGGAGACAAACTCCTTGCCGCGGTGGCTCATCTCCATCACCGACATACCGGAGCCATTCCAGTCCAGCATCTCTTCGCGAGCCTGCTCCAGGACTTCGACCGGCAGCATTGCGGGACCCGCGCTGAAATTGAATACCCGTGACATCACATACCTCTCTCATTTAGTGGATGTAAGCGTGAAAATCGATTTCTGCTCGCGCAGCGACACCGAACGCACTATTCACCGGCATCATCATCCTCAATTTCCGCGTCTTCCTCGCCGTTTTCGACGATGCGGTCTATGCCAGCCAGTTTCTCGCCCTCAGCCAGGTTGATAAGACGCACGCCCTGGGTGTTGCGTCCCATCAGGGAGACTTCGGCAGCGCGGGTGCGCACGGCGGTGCCCATATTGCTGATCAGCATCACCTCATCGTCTTCTCCGACCAGGTCGGCCCCCACCACCGGCCCGTTGCGCTTCGTGGTCTGAATCGAAACGACACCCTGCCCGCCGCGTTTGTGGGCAGGGTAATCATCGATGGCTGTGCGCTTGCCGTAGCCGTTTTCGGTAGCCGTCAAGATACTCCCCTCACCCACTATGATCAGTGCGTTCACCAGGACATTGGCGCCCAGACGAATACCTCGCACGCCGGTGGCGACCCGTCCCATGGGACGCACATCGTTTTCATGGAAGCGGATTACCTTTCCGGCATCGGTAAACAGCATGACTTCATTGTCTCCAGTGGTGATGGCGACGTCGACCAGGTGATCACCATCGCGCAGATCCACTGCGATGATGCCGTTGGCGCGGGGGCGTGAGTAGGCCTCCAATGCGGTCTTTTTCACCGTACCCTTGGCGGTGGCCATGAAAATGAAGCTTGCGGAATCGAATTCGCGTATCGGCAGCACGGCATTGATACGCTCACCGGCTTCCAACGGCAGGAGATTGACGATGGGTTTACCGCGCGCAGTGGGGCCCGCCTGCGGCAGTTCGTAAACCTTGAGCCAGTAGACCTTGCCGGCGCTCGAGAAACAGAGCAGCGTATCGTGAGTGCTGGCGATGAAGAGCTTGTCGACGAAATCCTCTTCCTTCATCTTGGTGGCGGTGCGCCCTTTGCCGCCGCGCTTCTGTGCCCGATACAGCGACAGCGGCTGAATCTTGGCATACCCGGTGTGGGAGATGGTGACCACCACGTCCTCCTCGGTGATCAGGTCTTCCAGCGTCAGATCCATATGGCTGCGGCGGATCTCGGTGCGACGCTCATCGCCGTAGCGGTCGCGAATCTCGATCATCTCGTCGCGTATCACCCGCATCAGGCGGTCGGGATCTTCGAGGATTTCGATCAGTCCGTGGATGGTTTCAATCAGGTCTTTGTACTCGCCGACGATCTTGTCCTGTTCCAGGCCGGTGAGGCGATGCAGGCGCAGGTCCAGTATGGCCTGAACCTGAGCTTCCGAGAGGCGGTATTCGCCTTCTCGCAGTCCATATTCAGCGGCGAGATCCGTGGGGCGGGTGCTCTCGGCACCGGCGCGGGCCAACAGATCGGATACCACGCCGGGGTTCCAGGTACGGTCCATCAACCGACTTTTCGCCTCGGCGGGACTCGGCGACGTTTTGATCAGCTCGATCACCTCGTCGATGTTCGTCAGGGCCACCGCAAGACCTTCCAATACGTGGGCCCGCTCACGTGCCTTGCGCAGATCGAAAATGGTTCGGCGCGTCACCACTTCGCGCCGGTGAGCAACAAATGCATTAAGAATCTGCTTCAGGTTGAGCAATCGCGGCTGGCCGTCGATGAGCGCGACCATATTGATGCCGAAGACGTTCTGCAGTTGCGTGTGCTGGAAGAGATTGTTGAGCGTCACCTCGGCCACTTCGCCGCGGCGCAGTTCGATCACCATGCGCATACCGTCCTTGTCGGACTCATCGCGCAGTTCGGTAATGCCCTCGATCTTCTTCTCCTTCACCAGCTCGGCTATCTTTTCCAGCAACCGTGCCTTGTTCACCTGGTAGGGCAGTTCGGTGACGATAATTGCCTGTTTACCGTTGCTGTAATCTTCGATTTCGGTGCGCGCACGCACGTAGATTCGACCGCGGCCGGTGTGATAAGCCTCGTGGATACCGGCGGCGCCGTTGATGATGCCTGCCGTCGGAAAATCCGGGCCGGGGATGTGCCCCATCAAGCCATCGATGGTGATATCGGGGTCGTCGATAAGCGCAATACAGCCGTTGATCACTTCATTGATCTGGTGCGGCGGGATGTTGGTGGCCATGCCCACGGCGATACCGGCAGAGCCATTGACCAGCAGATTGGGAACGCGGGCAGGCATGACGCTCGGTTCGTGTTCCGACTCGTCGTAATTGGGGGTGAAGCCGACGGTCTCCTTGTCGAGATCGGCCAACATCTCGTGGGCGATGCGCGACATGCGGACTTCGGTGTAGCGCATGGCAGCCGGGGAATCACCATCCACGGAACCGAAGTTGCCCTGCCCATCCACCATCATGTAGCGCAACGAGAAGGGCTGCGCCATGCGCACGATGGTGTCGTAGACCGCAGTATCGCCGTGCGGGTGGTACTTACCGATGACGTCACCCACCACACGCGCTGATTTCTTGTACGGTTTGTTCCAATCGTTCCCCAGTTCGCTCATCGCGTAGAGGACGCGGCGGTGTACGGGCTTCAGACCGTCACGCACATCGGGAAGCGCCCGCCCTATGATCACGCTCATGGCGTAATCGAGGTAGGACTGCTTCATCTCATCTTCTAGGTAAACCGGGAGAACTTCTTTCGCAAATTCAGCCATTTAGTTCTTATTTCCTGAGCAGATCGGGGACCGTGCAGGGCGCCATGCCGGCGCTGGGATAATGACCGCGCATGATACCATAGGGCCGTTGACCAGCGCAGCCTGGAAAACATCTGCGAGAGCGCTTCTCCGTCGCTCTCAGCGTTCAAAAAGCAAGTTCAAAAGAGGTTTTGGAAAGTAGGCCGGGTTTCGAAGGTTTTCGTCAGCCGCCTCAGGGCTCGTCTGAGGCAATCGAACCCATCATCGCTTCCATGCGCAGGGTATCCGGGCGCTCCACCACTCCGCGCTCGGTAACGATGGCATCGATCAGGCTGGCCGGGGTAACGTCGAAAACGGGGTTCCAGGCGCCTGCACCCGCAGCAGCCACGCGTTGACCACCCGCCATCAGCAGCTCGTTCTCATCGCGCATTTCGATCGGGATGCGACTGCCATCGGGGGTGTTCATGTCCACGGTGGAACTTGGTGCAACCACCATAAAACGTACGCCGTGATGGCGCGCGGCAATCGCGGTGGCGTAGGTACCTATCTTGTTGGCCACATCTCCATTGGCCGCGATGCGATCAGCTCCCACGATAACCCACTGCACATCGCCGGTGCGCAGCAGGGCGGCAGCCGCACCGTCGGCCAGCAGGCGTACGGGGATTCCGTCGCGCACCAATTCCCAGGCGGTGAGCCGCGCGCCCTGCAACCACGGTCGGGTCTCGTCTGCATACACACTACTGATCTTTCCTGCGGTAAAGGCGGTACGGATCACTCCCAGCGCCGTGCCGAATCCACCGGTCGCCAAAGAGCCGGTGTTACAGTGCGTCAACACCCCGCTCGGTGCAGCGATCAACCCGGCTCCGAGTTCCCCCATCAGGCGGTTGGCGGCAATGTCCTCTTCGTGGATACGCCGCGCCAACGCCTCGATTTCCTCCACCGACGCCTGTTCGGCAATAGCGGCACGCATCCGATTCAGCGCCCAGAACAGGTTGACAGCCGTAGGGCGTGAGGCCGCCAGCAATGCCAGATCACCTTCGATCGCGGCGCCCCACTCCCGGCCATGCGTCGCGAATCGGTCCTGAATCGCCAGCACCACCCCGTACGCGGCCGTGATGCCGATAGCCGGAGCACCGCGCACCACCATATCGGTGATCGCCCGCGCGGTCTCCGCTGCGGTGCGCAGCTCCAGATAAACCTCATCCTGGGGAAGTACGCGCTGATCAAGCAGACGCAGCGTATTGCCGTTCCATTGTATGGCGCGAATCGAATCGTGAAGGTCGCTGTTCATGGCGGGCAACGATACCCGCAGCCCCGAGGCTACTCAAGCCCGGCCTGCCGAAGGCGTTTTTCTGGATGATGCCGAATTTGTGCGGGTTGCGGCCTGGCGATGGCACCACCGGATCAGGGTTGGGGAACGCAACCTGGCTGTGGCCAACGGCGCGCCGATCTGGAAGCCGTCAGGGCGGGAATCGTGACCAACGATCGAAACCGGGTCAGTGCAGCGTCTGTTTATCGCCTCCCTGCAAACGTCGTGCGGTTGCGGGCCGAATCGACCACCATGTATCTTCTCAGCTTCCGATGTCTTTGAGCCCACAATGGAATCCGTCGACACACAGATCAATCCCCGCTGGATCATTCCCGTCGAACCCCACGGCGTGGTTTGGGAAGGCTATTCGATGGCGGTGACGCGAGGCCGTATCGTTGCCATAGCCCCACGCAAAGAGATCGACGACCGATATCGGCCGATGAGCGTGATCGAACTGCCGGATCACGCACTGATCCCGGGCCTGATCAATGCGCATACGCATGCCGCAATGACACTGCTGCGCGGTTACGCTGATGATCTGCCGCTAATGGAGTGGCTGAGCCAGCATATTTGGCCGGCCGAGCAGTGTTGGGTAAACGCAGAGTTTGTCCACGCGGGAACCCAGCACGCGGTAGCGGAGATGCTGCGCGGAGGTACCACCTGCTTCAACGACATGTATTTCTTTCCCGAGATCACCGCTCGAGTTGCTGCCAGTGCCGGTATTCGGGCTACGGTGGGCTTGATACTGATCGATTTCCCCTCAGCTTACGCAGGTGGTATCGACGAGTACCTGGACAAGGGGCTTGAACTCCACGATGAGTACCGCAACGATCCGCTGGTGCGCACGGCCTTTGCTCCGCATGCCCCGTACACGGTCTCCAACGAACCGCTGGAACGGGTCCGCGTTCTGGCCGACGAACTGGAGATCCCGATCCATATGCACATCCATGAGACGCGCGATGAGGTGGAGCGCAGTGTCCAGGAGCACGGCGTACGCCCGCTGGCCCGACTGCAGCGTCTGGGGCTGGTCTCCCCTGCGCTGCTCGGCGTACACATGACCCAGTTGCAGGACGACGAGATCGACCTGCTGAGCAATGCCAACGCCCATATCATTCACTGCCCTGAATCCAACCTCAAATTGGCCAGCGGTTTTTGCCCGGTCCAACGCCTTGTCGACGCGGGGGTCAACGTGGCGTTGGGCACCGACGGGGTCGCCAGCAATGACGATCTGGACATGCTCGGTGAGATGCGTAGCGCGGCGTTGCTCGCCAAAGCGGTCGCCAACGATGCCAGTGCGTTGCCGGCCGCCACCGCACTGCGTATGGCAACCCTCAACGCCGCAAAGGCACTCGGAATCGACCTGGAGACCGGTTCGCTGGAATGCGGGAAGTCGGCGGATCTGACCGCGGTGAGGCTCGATGCGGTCGAGACCCAACCGCTTTACAATCCGATCTCTCAACTGATCTATGCAGCCAATCGCAACTGCGTGACAGATGTCTGGGTTGCCGGACGGCATGTCCTCAAAGAGCGTCAGCTCACCACCTTGGATGAAGAGGCCATACTGGCGCAAAGCCGCCACTGGGCCGATCGTATCCGTGGCGACTGAATCATTCACCTGCCCCATTCCTGATACCGATGAAGACCGCCCACAACCTCGATCCTGAAGAGCTGCGCAAGTTCGATGCCCTGGCGGCGCGCTGGTGGGATCCCGACGGTGAGTTTCGTCCCCTGCACGCCATGAACCCCGCTCGCCTCGCGTTTATCGGGCACAATACCCCGCTGGCAGGGAGAAAGGTCGCCGATATCGGCTGCGGCGGCGGTATCCTTGCAGAGGGGATGGCAAAATCCGGTGCAGTGGTGACCGGTATCGACATGGCCGAAGGGGGGCTCGCCGCCGCGCGCTATCACGCCGAAGAGCATGGTTTGGCAATCGATTACCAACTGAGTGCTGCGGAGGAGTTCGCGGCAGATCACCCTGGCGCGTTCGATATCGTGACCTGTATGGAGCTGCTCGAACACGTCCCTGACCCGGGATCGCTGGTACAGGCCTGCCGTGATCTGGTACGGCCTGGGGGTTGGGTTTTCTTTTCGACACTGAATCGCAATCCCAAGGCGTATCTGTTTGCCATCGTAGGGGCCGAGTATCTGTGCCGCATGCTGCCACCGGGCACTCATCACTACGATCGCTTCATCCGCCCGGCCGAGTTGGATGCCTGGGCGCGTCGCGCCGGACTCGAAACCAGAGCGATTGCGGGGATACGTTTCAATCCCCTGATCGCAGGATTCGAGTTGGGAGGAAAACCCGATATCAACTACATCGTGGCGTGTCAGTGCGTTGATGAGTGAGAAACCCTCCACTGACCCGGCAGCCGGGATGCCTGTGAAAGACGTTGATCCGGCACAGCAGCCGATCACAACGGTACTGTTTGATCTTGACGGCACCCTGGTCGATACCGCTCCGGATATGGGGTATGCGCTCAACCAGGTGCTGCGCGAGCTCGGCCATCCGCCGCGGCCGCTGGAGGAGTTGCGACCTTTCACCTCCCACGGCAGTCTCGGGCTGATTCGTCACGCGCTCGGGTTCGGCGCCAAACACGACCGCTTTGCGGAAATTCGCCAGCGCTTTCTCGACATCTACAAAGAGAACCTGTTGAACGACACGCGCCTGTTTCCCGGGACTGAAGCGCTGCTGCGGGGCTTGGAAAACGCCGGGCTACGCTGGGGTGTGGTCACCAACAAGCCGGCCTGGCTCACCGATCCGCTCCTCAATCTGCTTGAACTGAGCAATCGCGCAGCCTGCGTGGTCAGCGGTGATACCGCCGCTCGACCCAAGCCGGACCCCGACCCGCTGCACCATGCCTGCGAACTGCTTGCCTGCAGTACCGCTGAGTGTATCTATGTGGGTGATGCCGAGCGCGATATCATCGCCGGTAATCGTGCCGGGATGATTACCCTGATAGCCCTGTTCGGCTATCTTCATGACGACGACCACCCTGAAACCTGGGGCGCCTCCGGAATGATCGACTCCCCGCTCGGGGTGCTCAGCTGGCTGGGAATCGATGTCTGAGACTGAAACCATTGCCCTTATCGCAGTTGCCGTAGGATTTCTCGCGGGTTTTCTCATCGCCCAACTGGAGGCGCGACAGTTGCGCCGCCGCAATTCGGAGCTGGAAACGCGTTTGACGTTCGAGCAGGAGAAATCCGATGAGCGACTGCAAACTCTGGAACTCGCTCGCCAGCAGTTGAGCGACAGCTTCAGCGCCCTGTCGGCACAGGCGCTGCGTGCCAACAACGAGCAGTTTCTCAAACTGGCACATGAGAATCTGCGTCAATACCAGGTCCAGGCCCAGGCCGACCTGTCCGAAAAGGAAAAAGCCATCGAAGGGCTGGTACGTCCTATTCGCGAAACCCTGGAAAAGACCGAGCAGCAGATCCGTCTTATGGAGAAAGAACGCAAAGAGGCGCACGGCTCGCTGACAAACTTTTTACAGGGAATGACTCAGACCCAACAGCAATTGGAGGCCGAAACCCGCAAACTGGTGCAAGCGCTGCGGCGTCCCGAAGTGCGAGGCCAATGGGGTGAGCTGACGCTGCGTCGCCTGGTTGAATTGGCCGGTATGGTCGAGCACTGCGACTTCTTCGAACAGGAGACGCAAGGCAGCGGCGAAGGCGCCTCCCGGCCCGACATGATTATCCGCATGCCCGATAAGCGCGAGATCGTGGTTGACGTAAAGACGCCCCTGGATGCCTATCTTTCGGCTGTTGAAGCAGTCGAAGACGTCGATCGGCGCCGCGCACTGGAGCGCCATGCGCGCAAGGTGCGCGAGCGGGTGCGCGAACTGGCCACCAAAGCCTACTGGGATCAATTCAAAAACGCGCCGGATTTTGTAGTCCTGTTCATTCCCGGCGAACAGTTTCTAAGTGCGGCCCTGGAGTTTGACCCCGCCCTGCTCGAGGATGCACTGCGCCAGAAGGTGATACTGGCCACACCCACCAGTTTCATCGCCCTGTTGCGCGCCGTGGCTTACGGATGGCGACAACTGGCACTGGCCGAAAATGCGGAGCGCATTCGCGAAACCGGTGAAGAACTGTATAAGCGCCTTGCCACCTTCACCGAACACCTTGCCAGAGTCGGTCGTAGCCTGGGCGGCAGTGTCGATGCCTACAACAAGGCTGTCGGATCACTGGAACGGTCCGTACTGCCCGGTGCGCGGCGTTTTACCGAGATGGGCATCAGCAGCGGTAAGAAAGAGATCGAGTCTCTGGAGCCGATGGAGCAAGGGGTGCGAACGATCGAGGGTGATTAGGCGGCGGCTGGCTACTCCTTGATAATACGTTTGGTTTCTTCGTAGATCTCTTTGGCCTTGTTGGCGGCCGCTTTTGCTTTCTCAGTCATGGGATCCTCTGCAAAAGGATTGCTGAGCAGTGGTCGTTCCTTGCCAATGTTGATACCCAGTCCGATGCCGACAAGCATACCGATTACCAGGCCCAACACGGTGTACTTAATGGCTTTCATTGTTTCCCCTCCTCCGTTCCACCCATTGTTGCGCCAATAGGCTGGCGCAGACCCGCAGGGGCCCAGTGTAGCGTATTTGACCCGGCTTTCAGTGTTCCGCGCCCGCCGTAACCATCGAGATCGTGCGGGCAGAGGGTTGACGACAGGTCATTCGTTCACGCGGTCGGGCTAGGCTACAATGCGCGCTTTCCCCTGCCGCTCGAAACAAGGAATACCCATGCGTTGTGATCCCCACTACCGACCTGCTGCGGACTTGCTCAAGGATCGCGTCATTCTCATCACCGGGGCGGCCGACGGCTTGGGCCGCGCAACGGCCAAGGCGTGCGCCCGCCATGGCGCCACTTTGATTCTGCTGGGACGCACCATACGCAAGCTGGAGAAGATATACGACGAAATCTGCGCAGCAGGCGGTCCGGATCCGGCCATTTATCCCATGAATTTGGAGGGCGCAGCGCCCAAGGATTACGCAGATCTGGCCGCTACGCTCGAATCCGAATTCGGTCGACTCGACGGCCTGGTGCACAATGCGGCAGAGCTCGGCACCCCCAGTCCACTGGACGCCTCCAATATCGAGACTTGGTACAAGGTGCTTCAGGTCAACCTCCACGCACCCTTCCTGCTCACCCATGCCTGTCTGCCGTTGTTGCGCAAATCCGCCGACGCTTCGGTGGTGTTTATCGGTGACGCCGTGGGCCGCAAGGCCAAGGCCTATTCGGGGGCCTACGCGGTCAGCAAGTTTGGACTGGAGGGTTTGATGCAGGTCCTGGCCGATGAAACCGAGAACAGCGGCATCCTGCGCAGCAACAGTTTCGATCCCGGTATTCTCAATACTGCGTTGCGGCGCCGCGGATATCCCGCCGAGAACTATGCGGCCAATCCCGCACCGGATTCAGCCGTACCGGGCTTGCTGTATCTATTGGGACCCGACAGTCGGGGTGTGACGGGTCAATCCTGGGTGTGGAGCCCGGCTGTCGATTAATTGGCGGAACGGCAATTCCAATCCCTCTCATTGGCGACGGTTTACCGTCTTTGCCTCAAGCAATTATTCACTATTAACTCGTATTCCATTGTTATTAATAACATTTCTACCTTCTCATCGAACTGGCATGGTTCTCGCATTCTGTGCAAGGTAGTACACAAAAGCGGAACAATCCCATGTCACTAGAGTTGAGCAACAACAACTTTTCAGCCAACACCGGCACCGCTGGCGGCCAACGTATCGCCTCCACAGTCCCGTCACCCGCGCTGACCCGTGCTCTGGAGATCACTAGTGCGCTGCAGACGACACTCGACCCGCAAAAGTTGATCGAGGTCTTTGCCCGCGAGGTGCGGACCACTCTGCAGTTTTCAGGGTTGCGTTACCGGCACGAACCGATGAAGCTGCTGCTTCAGGTCGATCAACTTGCGACCAACACCTGCAGCTATAAGCTGACCATCGAAAATGAATTCCTTGGGGAGATCATTTTCGGCCGTCGCCGCCGCTTCTCCCCGGATGAGCTGGCCTCGCTGGAGCACCTGCTGTGCAGCCTGCTCTACCCGCTGCGTAATGCGTTGCAGTATCAGCGTATGGTGCAGTGCGCCCGCCTGGATCCGTTAACCGGGCTGCAGAATCGTGTCTCGCTGGATAGTGAGCTGGAGCGCCATGTTCAATTGGCGCATCGTCACAACTCCCCGCTTTCGATGGTAGTGCTGGATATGGATCGCTTCAAATCGATCAACGACACCTATGGTCACGCTTTCGGAGATCAGGTACTGCGGGTACTGGCCGAGCGCGTTTCCGAGTGCATGCGAACTTCGGACCGTGTTTTCCGTTTCGGCGGAGAAGAGTTCGTGCTGATATTGCCCAACACCGATCTGGATGGTGCCTATCTGCTCGCGGAGCGTGTTCGTGAAACACTCGAGGGGACCCCGGTTATGCACGGCGATGAGCAGGTAAATGTGACGTTGTCGTTGGGAGTAGCCACCCTCAATCCGCGGGAGCTTGGTGATCAGCTGTTTGAACGCGCCGATTCCGCACTCTACCGCGCCAAGGCTGAAGGTCGTAACCGTGTAGCTGTCGCCGACTGATACCGGTGAGTTGTGTCTCATCCTCCCGGTGCACTGTGCAGTAGCGGTTGAGATCCATTCACCATTGATTCCCATGGTGATTCGCAGGGGCACTCAATCCTGTGCCGAATCCAGTTCGGACCATGATGCGAAGTGCGGCCGCTCTTCTATAATGTGCGCTTTACCTGAACGGCATCCCCGGAAGTGCTCGAAACCGCCATCTTAGCTTTCACCACGCTGTTCGCCACTATTGGACCCATCGATGTGGCTGCCATGTTCGCCGCTTTGACAGCCCATCATACGCCGCAAATGCGACGATCCATGGCGTTGCGCGCGGTTGCCATCGCGAGCGGGATCCTGTTGCTCTTCGCGTTAACGGGAGGAACTTTGCTTGCTCATCTGGGAATCTCACTGGCGGCACTGCGGACGGCGGGTGGCATCCTGCTGCTGCTCATTGGCATCGATATGGTCTTCGCACGCAGCTCAGGTGGTGTATCCACAACGGCTGACGAAGCCCAAGAGGCTACTACCAAGCAAGACATTTCGGTCTTTCCACTCGCCACCCCGCTGCTCGCGGGTCCCGGCGCCATGGGCGCCATTATTCTCTTGATGGCCAACGCGGAGGGCGATTTCGCCCGTCAAACCGTTGTGATTGCCATGCTTTTTCTGGCCATGCTCATCAGCTTCTTGGCGCTCATGGGCGCGGCACAGTTGCAGCGGGTACTCGGAGTCACCGGCATGCATGTCGTGAGCCGCATCTTCGGCGTCCTGCTGTCAGCCCTCGCCGTTCAATTCCTCTTTGACGGCATCGCCGCCAGTGGCCTACTGACCTAGTCGATCCAAAGACCGTGCAGGTTTTCTGAGACGAATTGGCCGTCGGTTTTGCCGCCCAACCCGTCCGTAACCAACGGAAGAATCTCGAAAAAGGGATGCCACCACCGGAAAAAGACGGTTTTTATTCGCTGCGAACGCCCTGGCAGGGATGACAGATCTTATTGACAATCACATTAGAAAAGGACTACAACCTACGGATAATATTAGAATAAGCGCACAAGTAATTCGGGGAGCGGGTCATGAATGGAGTGGTGAACCGCTGTGATCACGCAAATCTTCTTACAGTTGGATGACGTTTCGGGGATACAGCTAAAAGTCCTCAACGAGCTCAAGAAACACGGCCTGAAAACAGTCAAGCACGTCATTAAAGACGCTCCTAACGGGGGTAAGCTGTTGGCGATGGAGATCGAAAGCGCCGACGCCATCGACCAGGATGCCGTCCGGAGCATTGTCACATCCATCAACGGGGTCAAAGCCGTGCTCAAGGTGGCGGCGCGTGAGGTCGAAACCGGCCCCGATGTACTCCAACACGCCAGGGAACTGATGATGAACTCGCTGCAGGCATTTTCCCATCCGGTTAGAAGTGCCGGGCTGATAAAGGACGTCGACGCCGCCAAATCGGCCGAGGAGCTCAAGGCATTGATCGATCGCTGGTACGGCACCATCTCCGACAGCCCCGATGGCGCACAGCGTGTCGACGAGTTGCGCGCCGATCTGCTGAACCTGTTGCGCTAGGCCGGATCTGCCTGACCACCACTACCCGCAATGTGCGGATCGGGATTCATCGGTCCCGCGCATCAACTCCCTGATAGAGGACAGACCGGGTTCAGCACACAAGTCGAGCATCTGGGTTTGGTACGACAAACCTGCTTGGCGTGGCGCACGATCAATGCGTGATACTGATTGAAGATTCGCGCATCATCGCCCAGGGCCCGTGCAAAGGTTTGGCTTAGCTGGTCGTAACGGGCTTTGGCGTCCACCAAACCCAATCGTGAGAAGACACGTCGTGTATAAGCGTCGATCACAAAGACGGGGCGGTCAAATGCGTAGAGAAGGATATCGTCGGCGGTCTCCGGGCCGATTCCTTTGATGGCTAGCAATCTGTCACGCAGAGTTTCAGTCGTCCAACGACGTAAGACACGCTTTCCCCCCTGCTCCAACATCCAGCCGCAAAAATTCAACAGGCGTTGCGCCTTGACGTTGAAATAGCCCGACGGTCGCAGCAATTCTGCGAGATCGGCTTGCGGGATGTTGACAATGGCCTGCGGTGACAACGGTCCGGCACGTTTCAGATTGCCGATGGCACGCTCAACGTTGACCCACGCTGTGTTCTGCGTGAGGATGGCTCCTATCATGATTTCGAAAGGCGTGTCGCCCGGCCACCAGTGCTGAGGCCCGTATTCGGTATTCAGCACTCTGTAGACTTGATGAAACGGCGAGCGATCGCGCGCCGCTTTACTCACTTGTCGCGACCCTTCCAGGGGCCCTTGCGCGCAGTTGGGCGTCCGTTCCGCAGTGCCGGTTTGCGCGCGGCCGTTCGGGATCTCACGGCTGGGTTGGTATTTTTCGGATTGACAGGACCTTCTGGCGCAAGAACGCGGGGTTTCAGCGCCGCAAGTCCGGCAGTCTCGCGCAGCTGATTGATCTCTCCCGGCGTGAGGTCGCGCCATTGCCCCTTACGCAGATTGGACGGTAGTTGATAGGGGCCAAAACGCACCCGGATCAAGCGGCTTACCTGCATCCCCTGGCTCTCCCACAGTCTACGAACTTCCCGCTTGCGGCCTTCCACGAGGAGCGCGTAGTACCAGTGATTTGAGCCGCTGCCGCCCGCGTCGGTAATCTCCTCGAAACGCGCCGGCCCGTCTTCGAGTTGCACGCCGCGTGTCATATTGATCAACGCCTGCTCGGACACTCTGCCGTGAACGCGCACAGCGTATTCGCGCTCCACACTACGCGAGGGATGCATCATGGCATTGGCCAACTCGCCGTCGGTGGTAAAGAGCAACAACCCCGAGGTATTGAGATCAAGCCGGCCTATGGCTATCCAGCGTCCTTTCTGCAAGCGTGGCAGATGTGCAAAAACCGTCTCGCGTTGTTGGGGATCGTCGCGCGTTACCAACTCGCCTTCCGGTTTGTGGTAGGCAATCACGCGGGTCGGGACATCCTCGATTCTCTTCGCAGCGATCCGGCGCCCGTCCACTTCGATGCGCTCAGCGCCCGTTACGCGGTCACCCAATGTGGCGGTTCGCCCGTTGACGGTGATCTTACCCTCACGGATCCATCCCTCTATCTCGCGACGAGATCCAAGCCCGGCGCGAGCCAGAACCTTATGGAGTTTTTCGGTATCGGAGAGCATGGGTATCGAAGGCACTTTCACCGGCGCACGATATCAGCCAGGCAATTTTGTCCAACGGGCGTGTTCGGCAATCAAACAGGCAGGTCCCGATCGGTCAGGTGTACGGGCGGGCCCACGGCTTCCTCCTCGTCGGCAAGTTCATCGTCACCCCCGAACTCGTCGCTGAGCGTAGCGTTCAAATCACCCAGTTCGGCATCTGATCCCTTGGGCTCTTCGAACAGAAGTTCGGCGTTGATGCTATCGATATCGCGGATTTCGGCGAGCGTGGGCAGTTCGTTGAGATTCTTGAGATTGAAGTAGTCGAGGAACTTGCGGGTGGTGCCGTACATCGCAGGTTTTCCGGGAACATCGCGATGGCCAAGAACACGCACCCACTCTCTCTCCAGCAGAGTTTTCATGATATTGGTACTGACACTGACGCCGCGCACCTCTTCTATTTCGCCACGCGTGATGGGCTGGCGGTAAGCAATCAGTGCCAGAGTCTCCAGCAGCGCGCGCGAATACCGGGGGGGACGCTCCTCCCATAACCGGGATACCCACTCGCTCAATTCGCTGCGTGTCTGGACCCTGAAGCCGCTGCCGGTTTCCTTGATCTCGATTCCTCGCCCTTCATATTCCTCCGACAATACTTTCAGCGCGGCGCGAACCTCTTCGCGTGGTGGCTGCTCATGTTCGGGGAAGAGATTGATCAACGTTTCGACATTCAGCGGTTCACCCGCCGCAAGCAGGGCCGCTTCGATGATGTTCTTGAGAGTTTGTGAATCCATGAGTCGCTACCGTTCAGGACGCTGCTTCTTCGGTTTCATGCGCGTGGGATGAACTGCGCACCTTGACGTGAATCGGCCCGTAGGCTTCGGTCTGGATCAGCTCGATCATCGCGCCTTTGATCAGCTCCAGGATCGCCAGAAAGGTCACCACAACACCCAATCTGCCCTCTTCGGGCTTGAACAACCGGGAGAATTCCGTGAAGTTATCGGTGGTGAGTGTGGCGAGCAAATTGGACATACGTTCGCGCACCGACAGGGTGTCGCGTTGAATATGATGATGGCTGAACATGTCCGCCCGCTGCAGGACATCTTTCAGCGCGATCAGCACCTCTTTGAGCGTGACATCGGGCAGGGTCTGGTTCACGCGCCTCTCCACCACGTCGGCGCTGCCTACATAGATATCGCGTCCTACCTGCGGCAGGGCATCGATGTCCTCCCCAGCCTGCTTGTAGCGCTCGTACTCCTGCAGCCGGCGAATCAACTCGGCACGCGGATCTTCCTCTTCCTCGCCATCGCCGGGGGGGCGCGGCAACAGCATGCGCGATTTGATCTCGGCCAGCATGGCCGCCATCACCAGATACTCCCCCGCCAGTTCGAGTTTCATCTCCTGCATCAGGTCGATGTACTCCATGTACTGACGCGTGATTTCGGCGATGGGTATGTTGAGGATGTCGAGGTTCTGCCGCCTGATCATGTAGAGCAGCAGATCGAGCGGCCCCTCAAAGGCCTCCAGGAACACGCGCAGCGCGTCGGGAGGAATGTAGAGATCCCGCGGCAACTCGGTGACCCGCTCGCCCAGCACGAGCGCGATGGGCATCTCAGCCTGCTGCGGCGTCTGGGTTTCCTGCAGTTCCTCTTCGTTCATCACGATCCCGTGCGCTTGGTGAATAGGCCGATATCTAGCGGTAGTTCAGGCCCATCGCCTTGCGTACCTCCTCCATGGTTTCGCGGGCGACATCCCGCGCCTCTTCACACCCCTCGGCGATGATATTGCGCACCAGCGACGGTTGCTCTTCGAATTCGCGTGCTCGTTCGCGGATGGGATGCAGTTCCTCCTGGATGGCATCGATGACGTGTGCCTTGCAGTCGAGGCATCCGATGCCAGCGCTGGTGCACCCCTCGCGCACCCATTGCTTGCGCTCATCGTCCGAATAGACCAGATGCAACTGCCACACCGGACAGAGATCGGGATTGCCGGGGTCGTCACGGCGCACACGTGCCGGGTCGGTGGGCATGGTGCGCAATTTCTGCTCCACCACGTCCGGCGCTTCGCGCAGGCTGATGGTGTTGTTGTAGCTCTTGGACATCTTCTGCCCATCGAGTCCCGGCATCTTGGAGGCCGGAGTCAGCAGTGCCTGCGGTTCGGGGAGGATGATCTTGCCGCCACCCTCGAGGTAACCCTGCAGACGCTCATAGTCGGAGATGCTGATATTCTGCTGGCTCTCCAGCAGTGCGCGGGCCACCTCCAGAGCCTCCTGATCACCCTGTTCCTGATAGCGTTTGCGCAGGTCGGCGTAGAGTTTGGCGTTCTTTTTCCCCATTTTCTTGGCGGCTGCCTCGGCTTTCTCCTCGAAACCCTGCTCGCGACCGTAGATGTGGTTGAAGCGCCGCGCCACTTCACGCGTCAACTCAACATGGGCCACCTGATCCTCGCCCACCGGTACCATGCCGGCGCGGTAGATAAGAATATCGGCCGATTGCAGCAGCGGATAGCCCAGAAAACCGTAGGTGGCGAGATCGCGCTCCTTGAGTTTGTCCTGCTGATCCTTGTAGCTTGGAACACGCTCCAGCCACCCCAGTGGCGTGACCATGGCCAGCAGCACATCCAGTTCGGCATGCTCCATGATGCGGGACTGGATAAAGAGTCTTGCGGAGTTGGGGTCGATGCCTGCGGCCAGCCAGTCGATCACCATGTCCCACACGTTGTTGGCGAGGATCTCCGGCTCTTCGTAGTGCGTGGTCAGGGCATGCCAGTCGGCGACGAAGAAAAAACACTCGTACTCGTGCTGAAGCCGGAGCCAGTTCTTCAGCACGCCATGGTAGTGACCCAGGTGCAGTTTGCCGGTGGGGCGCATACCCGAGAGTACGCGCTGGTATTGAGTGGGGATGATATCCACTTGACTCCTCTTAACGTCGTTTGTTGATGCGTTATTGGTAATCTACAGGCCGACCAGATTGAACAGGGCGCTTTGCAGCAGCGCGACCGGTTTGCCCAGGATACGCCCCAACAGACCCGTCGCCAGCAATGCGATCAGAATAATGAAACCGTAGGGCTCGATACGACTGAAACGCCACGCCAATGGTCCGGGCAGCAGCCCCGCAACCACGCGGCCACCGTCCAGAGGCGGCAACGGCAGCAGATTCAGCACCATCAGTACGATATTGATCGTGATACCCGCACCGCCCATGTAGATCAGGGGTACCGCGATCCAATCGAGCGTGCCGGCAGTGGCGATACCAAATTTCATCACCACCGCCCATATCAGCGCCATGAGCAGGTTGGCGAGGGGACCGGCAACGGCAACGAGCGCCATATCGCGCTTGGGGTGACGCAGATTCTCCCAGGTCACCGGGACCGGTTTCGCCCAACCGAAGACGAACCCGCCTATCAAAAGCAGGAAACCGGGAATCAGCAGCGTCCCAACAGGATCGATATGTTTGATCGGATTGAGGGTGAGGCGCCCCATCATCATGGCAGTGGGATCTCCCAGCCGTTTCGCCACCCAGCCATGAGCCACTTCGTGCACCGTGATGGCAAACAGGATAGGGATCGCCCATACAGCAATGCGTTGCAGCATATTGAGTTCTAGCATCGGGGGATTATACCGGGTCGCGCTGCCCTGCGCCGCCACACATCAGGTTTGAAAGAGAGAAACATCGCCCTTCCCCGCGCGGACCACTTCCGGGACAGGCCCGGTGAGATCGAGTACGGTGGTGGGCTCGAAACCGCAGTGGCCGCCATCGATGACCAGATCCACCGCGTGCCCAAGAATATCGCGCATCTCGTGAGGCTCGGTCAGCGGCATCTCCCCGCCGGGCAATTGCAGGGTCGAACTCATCAGCGGTTCACCCAACTCCGCCAGCAGCGCCTGGGAGATGAGGTTATCGGGAACGCGCAGGCCGATGGTCCTGCGTTTGGGGTTTTGCAGACGTCGCGGCACTTCGCGTGTCGCCATCAGCAGAAAGGTATAGGGGCCCGGCGTAAGGCTTTTCAGCAGGCGGTAGGCGACATTGTCCACCTTGGCGTAGGTGGAGATATCGGTCAGATCACGGCACACCAGTGTGAAGTTATGACTCTCGTCCACGCGGCGAATTGCGCGGATGCGCTCCTGCGCCTCCTTGTTGCCGATGCAGCACCCCAGCGCGTAGCTCGAGTCCGTCGGATAGATGATCAACCCCCCATCGCGCAAGATCTCGCCGGCACGGCGGACCAACCGGACCTGTGGGTTATCGGGGTGGATCTGGAAAAACTGGGACATGGACCCGGGATATCCATTGTTGCAAAGGGCGCCATTATAGAGAGTTATCCCGGTAGCGTTGAGCTTAAGTTTGTATTGGCGATCAACATCAGCGGCACCGGCGAAACAGCCACGGCGATCAACGCCAGGTAGCGGGGAAAGGGAAAGAGTCCGCTCATTCCCGTCACCACCCCGATTCCCCCGCCCCCGCCAATCAGCGCGTTGCCTGGCCTATTGAGTGCGATCGCCAGCGCAAGGTAGCGATGACGGAGAAAGAACGGCAGCCAGCGGCTGGGGATCTGGCGGGTGAGGTAGACCATGCGCTGGGACGGCGTCATCTCCTCCATCTCATGGACCAGCGCCTCGGCGCGACGCGATCCCAACCAGGCGAGAACACCGCCCAGCACCGGTACCGGCATCAGGCGTCCCAGACCGTAACTCAGCGACAACGCCAGCAGCGTTGCAGTGTAGACCGGCGCGATCCCTTCCAGCCCGCCCACCAGCATCACGACCAACCCCACTTCGATGCCCGGTACGAACGGCAGGGCCATGAAGAGCACGTAGAGCACCATCGCCAGGAGCAGGAAGAACGCATGCCGGCCCTTGAGCGGCGCGAGCCAATCGCGGACCTGGTGTGTCAGGTCATCGCCCAGGAAGTAGACGCCGGCGAGCAGCATTGCCAACAACAGGATCTTCGCCGCGAAGCCGGCGCGGTTGACGGTTGGATTCGCAGCGAAGATGTGGCAGGCATGGGCCGGGGCGCGGGGTCACTACCCGCTTGAAACGGCTTTGAGAGTGGTGGCGTCGAACGCGCTGGCCAGGATGTCACCAATCGGCCGGCACTCCGCAGGGATCGGTGCAAAACGCCCCGGCGCCAACCAGGTCTGCTCCGGGCTGTGGAAATCCGACCCACCCGAGGCGCAGAGATCGTGCTGTCGAGCCAGTTCCACCAGTAAACCGGTACGATCCAGCGCCTGACTTCCCGAGACCACCTCCATCGCCTCACCTCCGGCCGCCGCGAACTCCGCTACCAGATAGCGTAGCCTGCGATTGTGTATCGGGTAGCGCAGAGGATGGGCCAGTACCGCCGCCCCGCCCGCCGTCCTGATCCAGGCGATAGCAGTGGCGATATCCACCCAGTCACTGGGGACATGGCCCGCTTTGCCACGAGCCAAAAACCGCTTGTGCGCCGAGGCGGCATCCACGGCGTGCCCTGCGGCGACCAGCCAGCGGGCGAAATGGGTGCGGGTGACCGCCGCCGGTCCGGCCAGGGCGCCGGCACCTGCAAGAGCGCCCACGATGCGCCGCTTTTCCAAGCGCCGGGCGATCTCCACAGCCCGTTTGGCGCGACGTTGACTGAGGAGCGCTAGCCCGTCCTGCAACATTGCGCTGCCGGGATCGACACCCAGGCCCACCACGTGGACGTTGACCCCTTCCCACGTGGTGGAGATCTCGACGCCCGGCACAAAAGCGATTCCGCGGGCTGCCGCAGCCTGTGAGGCCTCCGCCAGACCGGCCGTTGTGTCGTGATCGGTCAGCGCCAGGCGGGACACCCCGTGGGATTGGGCGTAATCGACGAGTTGCGTCGGCGAGAGCGTCCCGTCGGAGGCCGTCGAATGAAGATGAAAATCGCTATCGTGTGGCATGAGTCTATTGTACGCGGCAATCCGCTGCGGGTTTTATGCGACAATAGGCGTCCCGTTTACTCAGTGTGCCCACCATGAAGTTCCTGTTCGATTTCTTTCCCATCCTGCTGTTTTTCATCGCCTTCAAGACATGGGATATCTTTATTGCCACCGGCGTGGCGATCGTCGCGACCTTCGTACAGGTCGGGCTCTTCTGGGCCAAGCACCGCCGGTTCGAACGCATGCACATCATCACCTTGGTGCTGATCGTGGTTTTTGGCGGACTTACCATCGCCTTGCGCGACGAAACGTTCATCAAGTGGAAGCCGACCATCCTCAACTGGCTCTTTGGGGCGGCGTTTCTGGGGAGTCAGTTCATCGGTAAAAAACCGCTGGTGCAACGCATGCTCGAGACCAACTTCTCCCTGCCGGACGGCATCTGGGGTCGTCTCAATCTGATATGGATCGTCTTTTTTGTGATCATGGGGGTCGTCAACCTCTATGTCGCCTACTCGTTTGACACGGATACCTGGGTAAACTTCAAGCTGTTCGGCATGATGGGGCTGACCATCGCCTTTGTGATCGCCCAGGCCTTCTACCTCGCCCGTTATCTGCCGGAACAACCCGAATCCAACGAGGAGTCCTGAATGCTCTACGCCATAATCGCAGAGGATAATCCCAACTCAGCGGAGCGGCGCGCGGGTGCCCGCCCCGATCATGTCAAACGCCTCCAGCAGCTGCAGGACGAGGGACGGATGGTGCTGGCAGGGCCCCATCCAGCCATCGACAGTGAAGATCCGGGAGACGCCGGATTCAGCGGCAGCCTGATCGTTGCGGAGTTTGCCAGCCTGGAGCAGGCCCGGTCCTGGGCCGATGCCGATCCTTACGTGGCAGCAGGCGTCTATCGCGTGGTGCAGGTAAAGCCCTTTCGCAGGGTGTTCCCCAAATGAGCGCCCGCGTCGATTCGATACGCGCGCGGCTAACGGCGTCCTTTTCCCCCGAGCACCTGGAAATCGTCGACGAGAGCCACAAGCATGCCGGGCACGCGGGAGCACGCGATGGTCGCGGCCATTTTGCGATTACCATCGTCTCCTCCGCCTTCACCGGCATGCCGCCGATCAAACGCCATCGTGCCATCTATCAGGCTCTGGGCGAATTGATGCAATCCGACATCCATGCCCTGAGCATCCAGGCTGGTTCGCCGGACGAATGAACGCTGCAAGGATGGATTGATGCGGAGAGTAGTGACCTTGCTGTTTGCCCTGATGGCCTCCCTGCTGGTGGCGACGGGTAGCGCCGGGGCGGCCGATCCAGCGCTCAAAGAGAGGGTGCTGGCCACGGTCAATGGCAAGCCCTTGACCGCGGAGATGCTCGCCTTTTATACGCAACGCCGCCTCGCCGATGGCAGTGCGAAGGGCGACGATGCGGGCCGGGCACCGAATCTGATCAACGATCTCGTCGCGCTCGAAATCATGGCCCAGCAGGCGGAGAAACAGGGTCTTCAGAACGACGGCGACCTGCAGCTGATGATCGATCTGACACGCAAGAACCTTCTGGCGCAGAACCTCATGCAGGGTTATCTGCGCGATAACCCGGTCACCGATACCGAACTGCATGAAGCTTACGAACTGATCAAATCACGGCTCTACGGCACGCAGTATCATGTCTTCCATATCCAGGTCGCCGAAGAAGCCAGGGCACGCGAACTCATCGCCCAACTCAAGAGCGGCGCCCGGTTCGACGAACTCGCACGGACCCATTCGCAGGATCCCACAGGACGGAGTGGCGGTGACCTCGGCTGGTTCGGCAAGGATCAACTGCCCGCCGAGTTTTCGTCGGCAATAGGGAGTGCCAGATCAGGCGCTGTGGTAGAGGAACCTGTAAAGAGCAGCCACGGTTGGCATGTGATCCAACTGGCGGCAACCCGCGAACAAACTCCCCCTGGGTTCGCGGAGTCACGCGACAGCCTCGAGGGCTTGGTGCGCAACCAGCGCCTGCAGGCCTTCGTAGCCAAGCTGCGTTCTCAGGCGAAGATCGAACAACCCCAATAGCACACTCGTACTTGAGATACGGCGATGAGGCCGGTAAATAGAGTAAATATTTCGTTAAATTAAATTTAATTACAATAAGTTACAAGTTATATTTAAAGTTGTTTCAGCTAGTTGCCCGGTCGCTTCGATTCGCTTGCAATCGGTAGCGACGCGCCCATCTCCGACCACAGTGGCGTTTGACGCCTGACCTGTAGGGGGGGATTATCCATACCGGCACAGGATGGCAACCCAGTTCGTTTTCCTGACGATCACAATGCGCGATCCCGGTCCACCCTATTGAGATAGCGTTTTCGCGCCAAGGCAATGGCATCATAGTCCTGCACTATGCTTGCAACCATGCACAACAACAAAGAGATACCGATTATGCGGGGGAGAATCGTAGTCTGGATGGCCGTTTTCCTGGCGCTGGTGGCGGGCGTGACCGCCTTGCTCTACCCGGCGCTGAAAGACGCGTTCCTGGCCAATCCTGTGTTCAACGGCACGATCATCGGTGTCTTGCTGATCGGCATCGCGGTGAACTTCCGCCAGGTTATCGCGCTGAATCCCGAGTTGGCCTGGCTGGCGAATCGCCGCCGCGGCGCCGCGGGCGACAAACCGGTCAAACTCCTCATGCTGGCACCCTTGACGCGCATGTTTGCCGATCGCGAGGGCGCTCCCCGCCTCTCGGCCATGGCCGCCCGTTCGGTGCTCGATGGCTTGCGCATGCGCCTTGACGAGCATCGCGATGTCTCGCGCTACCTGGTGGGTCTGCTGATCTTCCTCGGCCTGTTAGGCACCTTCTGGGGGCTGCTCGACACGGTCTCCTCCGCTGGGGAAGTGATCGCGGGGCTGCAGGTAGGGGGCGCCGAACTCGGTGAGGTGTTCGAGCGTTTGAAGCAGAATCTGCAGGGGCCCCTGGCTGGCATGGGTACCGCCTTCAGTTCGTCGCTGTTTGGTTTGGGCGGCGCCCTGGTGCTGGGTTTTTTCGACCTGCAGGCCGGACACGCCGAAAATCGGTTCTTCAAAGAGGTGGAGGACTGGCTGGCCGAGCTGACGCATCTCTCGAGTCCCGCTTTCGCCGACGGGGAGACCTCGGCTCCCGCCTACATCGAGGCGCTGCTGGAAAAGACAGCCGACAGTCTCGAAGCGCTGGAGCGCGTCATCAGCCGCAGCGAGGAGGACCGCTACGGCATGCGCGAACAACTCCTGCAGCTCACGACCCGTCTCTCGGAAGTAAGCGATCAGATCCGTGCTGAACAACAACTCACCAAGGGTCTGGCACGTCAGCATCAGGATCTTCAACCGCTGATCGGCCGTCTGGCCGAATCCATAGAACGGGGCGCCGATAGCCAGGACGGGCTGCACGAGCACCTGCGCAAGCAGGAAACCGTGCTGCGCGGCGTAATGCAGGCCAGCGCCACAGCGCAGCGCGAACTGCTCGACGAGTTGCGTCAGGAGTTGAGGCTGATGACCCGCGCCCTGAGCGGGCGCTCCGATAGCGGCTGAACGAGCGATGTTCGCCATCGCCCGTCGCTCACGCACCATCAATATCTGGCCCGGGTTCGTCGACGCCCTGGCTTCGGTATTGCTGGTCTTCATCTTCATGCTGCTCGTCTTCGTCATCGCACAGTTCTATCTCACCGGCGTATTGGCAGGGCGCGAGGCAGCCCTTGAACGGTTGACGCAAAACATCAACGAATTGGCGGCCACGCTGTCGCTGGAACAGGAGAAAAGTTCCGGACTGGAACGGCAACTCGCCGAACTGGATGCACGTCTGCGGGCAACGCTTGCCGAACGGGATGAGCTGGGTAGCCGGTTATTGCTCACCACACAGCGTGCGCAGGTGCTGGAAAGTGAACTCGAAGCGGCGCGCCAGACCGTTGCTGCGGACGAGGAGACGCTACGCCTCAGGCTGCTCGAGATTGCCAGCCTGCAGCAGGACATCGCGGCGCTGCGGGAGTTGCGTACGAAGCTCGAGGCCCAGGTGGCGACGGTCGCTGGCCAGCTGGAGACGCGCACGTTAGAGCTGGGCGCAGAGCGCGACCGCCGCAGACAACTGGAGGCGGACCTTGCCGAAGCGCAGGAAAGAACACTGCTCGCGCAGACGGAACTCGAACAGCGCGACCTCCGCATCGCTGATTTGGCGGCGCGGATTGCCGATCAGGACCGGGCACTGGCCAGCGAGCAGCAACTCTCCCAAAGTCGCCAACAGCAGATCGCACTGCTCAATCAGCAGATCGCCGCATTGCGCGATCAGATTGCAAATCTCTCGGCCGTACTCGCGCTGGAGGAGAAACGCGTCAAGGATCAGCAGGTCGAGATTGCAACACTCGGCCAACGGCTCAACCTGGCATTGGCACAGAAGGTTCAAGAGCTGAATCGCTACCGCTCGGAGTTTTTTGGCCGGCTGCGCGAGGTGCTGGGAGATCGCAAGGATATCCGTATCGTCGGCGATCGCTTTGTGTTTCAGTCGGAAGTGCTTTTCGCGACTGCAGAGGCGCAGCTCGGTGAAGGGGGTAAGCGTCAGATCGAAGTGTTGGCGAAGTCGCTGAAAGAAGTGGCAGCGCGCATCCCGAAAGATATCGACTGGGTGCTGCGCATCGATGGTCACACCGATCGCCGCTCCATCAATACCGCGGAGTTTCCGTCCAATTGGGAGCTCTCCAGCGCGCGCGCCCTATCGATCGTTCGCTTCCTGATCAGCCAGGGCATTGCTCCGGAACGGCTCATAGCCGCCGGATTTGGCGAACACCGTCCGCTGAGCGCGGAAAACACACCGGAGGCCTGGCAGCGCAATCGGCGCATCGAGATCAAACTCACACTTCCGTAAGCGATGCTAAGCGCCGCGGATTCCGCAAGCTGCCAGCGCCACAAACAACCGCTCCACATCTGCCTCGTTGTTATAGAGATGCGGTGTCACCCGCAGTGCATCGCCGCGCTGACTGATATAGACTTGATGCGCGCTCAGTCGTTGAGGCAGGTCCCCCGGCAGATTCCCCGAATAACGCAGCCCCAGATAGTGGCCGGCTCGAAGCGGATCGCTTAGTGCGGTGAAGCCATGGCTTTGCGCACGCGCGACAATGGCAGCCGTTTTGTGTGCGAGTGTCTGTGCAATGGCAGCCACCCCCCACGCGTGCAGCTGCTCAAGCCCCGCTTCGGCTACTGGCATCAGTTGAAAATGAGAGCGCTCGCCCATGTCAAAGCGTCGCGCACCGGGTTGAAAGCTATCGCGGTAATCCACGAGACGGGCGAAGTCTTCGCTCCCCTCACGTGTAATCCAGTTGTACTCGAGTGGCTGTCCGCACTGCCACCGCGGTGCGACATAGCAAAAACCGAGCGTATACGGCCCGAGCAACCACTTATAGGCGGCGGCAACGGCAAAATCCGGCTGTACTGCCTTTACATCTATCGGTAACGCGCCTGCGGATTGCGTGAGATCCAACACCAGTGCTGCTCCCATCTCGCGACACCGCGCACCGACAGCGATCAGATCAACTAGCGCGCCATCGACCCAATGGCAATGTGGCAAAGCGACCACTGCCACGCTTCGGTCAATGTGCTCCAGTATCGAACGGGTCCAATCGTTGTCCTGCGGACGCGCCAGAGTCACCACCTCGGCTTCCCGCTCGCGCGCCAGTTCACGCCAGGGATAGACATTCGAGGGAAACTGATCGGCCAGCAACAAGATCCGCTGCCCCTTCGCTAGCGGCAGGTTGCGTGCTGCCACGCCCATGGCGTAGCTCACCGCGGGCACAATGAAAATGTCGTCGGCGGTTGCACCGATCAGCTGAGCAAAAAGCGTGCGCGTCCTTTCCGTGCGGGCAAAGAAATCGGTGGTGGAAATGTTCCACGGTTGACCTTTGCTGCGTATCCCCGCTTCGCCGGCTCGGATCCCGGTCTTGAGCAGTGGCGACATGTAGGCACAGTTGAGATAGCTCACCTCTTCGGGGATCTCGAAAAGATGACGTTGTGAGGGAATCAATGGTTTCTCTCCGTGGCTCAAACCACACCTCCTTCCCGCAGCATACGCAGCAACTCCGTTTCACTGATGACCTGGATACCGAGATCTTTCGCCCTGGTGAGTTTTGAACCGGCATCACTACCCGCCACGACGCAGTCGGTTCTCTTGGAGACGCTGCCGCTCACCTTTGCACCCAAGGTTTGAAGATGAGCTTTCGCCTCATCGCGGGTGAGCTCCTCCAGCGTACCCGTAAGCACGAATGTCTTGCCTGCCAGGGGCTGCTCAGTGAGGCCACGCGCCTCGATAGCAGGCCAGTGAATACCGGCCGCACGTAGCGTGGCGATGACTTCCTGATTGTGCGGTTGATGAAAGAAATCCACCACATGGGTGGCAACGATGGGCCCGACATCGGGAACCTGCTGCAGCCTATCGACATCCGCCTGCATCAACGCATCGAGATCGCCAAAATGGTTGGCCAATGCCAGTGCGGTCGCCTCCCCGACTTCGCGCATACCCAAGGCGTAAAGAAACCGCGGCAGCGTGGTCGATCGACTATGGGCGATGGCGGCAACAAGATTCTCTGCCGATTTATCCCCCATGCGCTCCAGATTTGCCAACTGCTCGTTTTTCAGCGCGTAGAGGTCCGCAACGGTGCCGATCAATCCGGATTCGACCAGCTGCTCGACGAGTTTGTCGCCCAGTCCTTCGATATCCATGGCGCGGCGCGATGCAAAATGTTTAATCGATTCCTTACGCTGCGCCGCACAGAATAGACCGCCACTGCAGCGTGCAATGGCTTCGCCTTCGACGCGGGTGATATCGGAGCCGCAGACCGGACAGTGTGCGGGCATTTGAAACACACGCGCATCGTCTGGACGGCGATCGAGCACCACACTCACCACTTCGGGAATCACATCGCCTGCACGCCGCACGATGACCGTGTCACCGATGCGCACGTCTTTGCGTCGTACTTCGTCCTCGTTGTGCAGCGTAGCGTTGGTGACGGTTACTCCTCCGACGAAGACCGGTTCCAGGCGCGCCACCGGTGTCAACGCACCCGTGCGACCGACCTGCACCTCGATGTCGACGACGCGAGTCAGTTCCTCCTGGGCCGGGAATTTATGTGCCAGGGCCCAGCGCGGCGCACGTGAAACGGAGCCGAGCGCCTGCTGTTGGTCGATGCGATCGACTTTATAGACCACGCCGTCGATCTCATAGGGCAACGCATTCCTGCGTTTGGCCATTTCGGCATAATAAGCCCGGCATCCCGCGATCCCGATAACGCATTGCTGCTCGCGAGAAACCGGTAGTCCCCACTCTCTCAGACTGGTGAGTATCGCACTGTGGCGGTCCGGCATAGCGATGCCCTCCACCAATCCCACGCCATAACTGAAGAAGGCAAGCGGTCGCTGCGCCGTTACGCGCGGGTCGAGTTGGCGCAGGCTTCCCGCGGCAGCATTGCGGGGATTTACGAACACCTTCTCGCCCTTCTCCCGCGCCGCTGCGTTCATCGCCTCAAACCCGGTTTTCGTCATAAAGACCTCACCACGCACTTCCATGATTGCCGGTACATCACCACCGCGCAGACGTAACGGGATCGAGGCAATGGTACGAACATTCTGCGTCACCTCCTCACCACGCTCCCCATCTCCACGCGTCGCGGCCTGCACCAGTCGCCCATTCTCAAATCGCAAACTGATGGCCAGTCCGTCGAGTTTCGGTTCACAAGAGTACTCGATATCGCCCTCGATCTTGAGACGTTCGTGCACGCGACGATCAAAATCGGCCACTTCCTGGTCGCTGAAAGCATTCTCGAGTGAGAGCATGGGTGCGGCATGGACCGCTTCGGCAAAGGCCCGCAGCGGTGCGGCACCGACGCGTTGGGTAGGTGAATCGGCGCTAATCAGCGCTGGATGCGTTGTTTCCAGATCCTGCAATTCCCGCAGCAACCGGTCGTATTCGGCGTCGGGGATTTCGGGATCGTCAAGAACGTAGTAACGATAGTTGTGGTATTCGATCTGCCGGCGCAACTCGGCAATGCGAGCTTTTTCGGTTGCACTCACCAACGGGGGCTCCGGCCCATCTAGTCCAACGGCTTGCCGGCCCGCGCAATCCGCGATCGGCGCTCGAACTCGCGTACTCTTTCACGCAGGTGTTCGATGCCCTGTGTACGCAGTGGGTTGCGGTCAGCATCGAGCAAACGCCCTTCCAGGTGCCGCGACAGCGTCTGAGCGGTGGCTATCAGCTCTTCCAGGGCCGCTGCCGGTCGTTGCGGTCCCGGCAAAGCCAGGAACAGGGAAACACCGGGCGTAGAGAAGTCAGCCAGATCCGACCGCTCGAAATAGCCGGGTTCGACACTGTTGACAAGACTGAACAGACGATCGCCGCCATCGTTCATGCGGTGATAGATACGCATGGCGCCATATTCCATCCCGCACTCCTTGAGCCCGTCCTGCAGGTCAATCCCTTCGAATTGATGTCCATCCGCAGCAAAGACATTGACGATGATGACATCGGCCGGCATACCCGGTTCGGGGGGACGGAAGATCTCATCGAAGAGTGTGGGGACGCTATCATCATCCCCCTCTGCCACGGCCTGCTGAGGAGCGACAAAGGAGGGTTCGGCATGGTGTGTCACCGGAGAGTTGGCCGTGGATGTTGGGCCGAATCCACCAATGGCCGGCTCAATACGCTCGGCAGGCGTGGCCTCCTGATCCGGTCGGAAACGACTCCAGATGTAAACCCCCGCTACCACGCCGATTCCGAGTAGCAACAGGATAAATCGTAGTCCGTCGAACTCCATATCTACACCTTGCCGTTCGTTCTTCTTTTACCCGGTCGCCATCTGTACGGCGTCGTCCACATCCACGGCTACCAGCCGCGACACCCCGGGCTCGTGCATCGTTACGCCGATGAGTTGATTGGCCATCTCCATGGTGGTTTTGTTGTGCGTGATGAAGATGAACTGCACCCGTTCCGACATCTCGCGCACCAGGTCACAAAAGCGTCCCACGTTGGCCTCGTCGAGCGGCGCATCGACCTCGTCGAGCATGCAGAACGGCGCGGGATTGAGTTGAAAAATGGCAAAGACCAGCGCCACAGCGGTCAACGCCTTTTCCCCACCCGAAAGGAGATGAATAGTACTGATGCGCTTACCCGGAGGGCGTGCCATGACGGTGATGCCAGTGTCCAACAGATCGTTGCCGGTCATTTCCAGATAGGCATGTCCGCCGCCGTAGAGTCTTGGGAACATCTCTTTTAGACCACTGTTGACCTTGTCGTAGGTCTCCTTGAATCGCGTACGGGTCTCACGGTCGATCTTGCGTATCGCGTTCTCCAGGGTGTTCAGTGATTCCGTCAAATCCGCATACTGCGAATCCAGATAGGCCATGCGTTCACTTTGTTCCTTGAACTCGTCTATCGCCGCCAGGTTGATCGGACCGAGACGCTGAATACGCTGCGCAATATTCTCCACCTTCTCGTGCCACTCGTCGGTGGTCGCGCTTTCGGGCATCTCCTCGAACAAGGCCTGCAATGCGAAACCTGTCTCGATGATCTGTTCTTCAACGGTCTGGCGACGCACGTGGACTCCCTGCCACTCCATGCGCTGGCGATCCAATGCCTCGCGCACCTCCTGCACCTTCTGCTCGGCAGCGCTGCGGCCCTGTTCCAGACCACGCAGGCGCTCATCGATCTCTTCGACCTTGCGCCGCGCCCTGCCCAGCTCTTCCTCGACGGCGATACGCCGTTTCAGCAGCGCCTCCAACTCGGTGGCCAGCGCGCGACTGGGGGCCGCCGCCTGGCGCAAACCTTCCTGCAGTTCCTCACGCCGTGTAGCGAGGTGCGCGATCTGTCCCCGCATGCGCTCCAGGCTTTGCTGTGTGGATGCAAGCCCGGTACGCGTGGACTCCACGCGCAATGCCACCTGATGGACTTGATCGCGATCGTTCCGGGCCAGTGCGCGGCGCTGCTCGAGTAGCGTCTCATGTTCGCGTCGCTTTTCCACCAGGGTCTCGCGGCGGCGCTGGAATTCGTCCATGCGCGTGACCGCTCCGTCGAGACAACCCCGCGCCTCGCGCACATGCGACTCGTCGCGATCGATCTGTTCCTCCGCCTCGCGCAACTCCCGCGTGAGTCTTTCGCTGCGGTTCCTGGCTTGCTCGAGACGTCCGCGCTTCCCCGCCACCTGAGCCTGGATATCCGCTTTGGCGCTATTGAGCCGGTTGAGCTGCGACTGCAACTCATCGCGCCGTCGTTCCTCTTCGCGCAGTTCCTCGCGAGTGTTCTCCAACTCGAGCTCCAGTCCGGAAACACGGCGCTCGAGCACATCGATCTGCACGCTCAGTTCGCGGCGTTCTTTCTCGCGCTCGAGAACACCCGCTTTGGCATCGCTTTCGCGCACCACCCGCAGCCAATGGCGGCCAACCCATAGACCATCGCGCGTCACCACTGAACCGGTGGCGGGGAGGTGCTCGCGCAATCTCAAAGCCGCGTTCAAATCATCGGCTGCGTAGATATCCTGCAACAAACCGCCCAGCGACCAGTCGGCGCTCACCTTGCTGGCCAACGGCGTCGCATCAGCAATGCTGCTGGAGGCGCCGCTGTTGTTGCGTTCCAGCAACGTGAGCGTTCCGCCCGCAATGCTACTCAATACGTCGGCATAGGCGTCGAGACCCTCGACGCAGACGGCTTCCACGCTGGCCCCCAAAACGGTTTCGACGGCGCGCTCCCACCCATTTTCGACCTGCAATTCCTTGGCAAGTCGTGGTGCATCCTTGAGCCCCTGTCGTTCCAGCCATCCGGCTATCACACCTTTGCCTTCACCTAGCGCAGCCTGCTGCAGTGCTTCGATCGAAGCGTCGCGACCCCGCGCATTCTGCAGTTCGATACGAGCCTGATGGATCTCTTGCCCGTAACGCGTGTTGTGCTCGCGCAATTCGCCGATGCGTTCGCTAAGACCACCCAATTGGGCTTCCAGATCGCTGCCCTGAGTCGTGTGCTCCGCCATTTGCGTCTCGAGTTCGCCGATCTCGCGTTCCAACCCCTCCCAGGAAAGACTCTGAAGCTCTTGTTCGTTGCGTTTGATCGCATCGCGCAAACGCATCAATTGCTGGTCCAGATGCTGGATACGTGTACGCTCGACCTCGGCGGTTTGGGCGGGTTCGGCGGCAAGGCGGTTGAATTCGTCCCACTCGGCCTGCCAGGTGCGCATCCCCTCTTCGGCGGACGCCAACAGCGCTGCTGATTCGGCGGCTCGCTTCTCTGCACTGCCCAACTGGGGTTCGTGTTCGCGTAGTTGAGCGGTCAATTCGCCCAGGCGGTGCTGATCATTGTGTATGTGGGATTGGGCCTCCTGCCAGGCCTTCTCCACCTGCTGCAGGTCGTGTTGCTGACGATGTTCGGTCTCTTTACCGTGCTGAATCGCCTGTTCGACCCGCGCAATCTCCGCACCCACACCGTAATAGCGCCCCTGAACCTCGTTGAAGCCGTCGTTGGTCTCGATCTGCTGTGCGCGACCTTCCTCGAGTTGGCGTTCCAACCCGCGCTGTTCGGCGAGCGCCGCTTCGCGACGTGTCTCCAGTTCGCGAATCTTTTGCTCCAGCGCCTTGTCCTCGTGATCCAAGCCGCGCCAGCGCAGCGCCAGGTACTCAGCCTTTAAACGCCGTTCCTCCTCCTTTAACACCTTAAAACGCTCTGCCGTTTTGGCCTGGCGTTGCAAGTGCTGCAACTGTTTTGCCACTTCGTCGCGCAGATCCTGCAGACGCTCGAGGTTCTCACGGGTGTGGCGCATGCGCGTCTCGGTTTCACGACGGCGCTCCTTGTACTTGGAAATTCCTGCCGCCTCCTCCAAATAGATTCGCAGCTCCTCCGGTTTCGCCTCGATGAGCCGTGAGATCATCCCCTGTTCAATAATCGAATAGCTACGTGGACCCAGGCCGGTTCCCAGAAATACATCGGTGATGTCGCGGCGTCGGCAACGTGCGCTGTTGAGGAAATAGTTCGACTGCCCATCACGCGCCACGACGCGCTTGATCGAGATCTCGGCGTAGTTGGCATACTGCCCGCCCAAGGAGCCGTCGCTGTTATCGAAGACCAGTTCGATAAAGGCTTGTCCCACCGGTTTGCGGGAGTTGGAGCCGTTGAAGATGACATCGGCCATGGAGTCGCCACGCAGGTTCTTGGCGGAGCTTTCCCCCATCACCCAGCGTACGGCGTCGATAACATTGGACTTGCCGCAACCGTTGGGACCTACGATGCCGGTCAGGTTGCTGTGCAACGGAATAGTCGTGGGATCGACAAACGATTTGAACCCAGCGAGTTTGATCTTCTTCAGGCGCATAGCGGGCTACAATACCGAAAAACCTTCCCCGGTTACAATGTGGGGAATAGCGTGAGAAATATCGTCTAAGTTTATGGTTTTAATAAACTTAACGGACTCTTCCCTGAGCTTCCGGGAGATTTTGGTGCTGGCCGTGGTCCAATGATTTCCAATTCCCCAGGAGCTTGTCATTAGCGGGTGTGCCGGGTATCTTTGCGCCGCATGACGACACAACCCAGCAAGGCACTGGAAACATTCGCCAATCCTCAGGTGGGGCGGGATTATACCATCCGCATCCGCATTCCGGAGTTCACATGTCTCTGCCCCAAGACGGGCCAGCCCGATTTTGCCACGCTGACGCTGGAGTATGTGCCCGACCGGCTCTGCGTGGAGCTCAAATCTCTGAAGCTCTATGTCTGGTCGTTTCGCGATGAAGGGGCTTTCCACGAGGCGGTGACCAATCGGGTATTGGATGATCTGGTCAATAGCTGCAGCCCCCGTTTCATGAGATTGAGCGCAGAGTTCAACGTTCGGGGCGGTATCTATACGACTGTAGTTGCCGAGCACCGCGCCAGCGGCTGGCAACCCGCTGCTGCCGTGACGCTCCCCTAAGCCATGGTGTTCGATTTCTTCCGGGGCATGGGTTACCTCGGACGTGGAATGCGGATCATACGCCAGCCGGGCGTGCGGCGCTATGCGATCACCCCGGTCGGTATCAGTATGACGCTCTTTAGCGCGCTGATCCTTGCCGTCTACTACGGTTTCGACGGACTAATGGAGCGCTTTCTGCCGCAAGGCTATGAGTGGCTGCAATGGCTGATATGGCCGTTAATCGCCATCTCGGTGCTTTTGGTTCTGGTCTATGGGTTCACCCTGGTTGCCAATCTCGCAGGTGCCCCGTTTAACAGCGCGCTCTCCGCAGCCGTGGAACGTCACGAACTGGGCACGATGGAGTTGACCGGCAGCCCAGGCTTACTCAAAGACGTGGTGGCCTCTATCGGGACCGAGTTACAGCGTATCGTCTATTTTTTGATTCGCGCGTTACCCCTGTTGTTGCTGTTCCTGATTCCGGTACTGAATCTGGTTGCCCCGGCGCTGTGGATTCTGTTCAGTGCATGGGTGCTGAGCCTGGAGTATGCTTCGCATCCTTTTGAGAATCACGGCCTATCCTTCAAATCGCAACGACAGGCATTACGCCGTCGCCCGCTGCTCGCGCTGGGATTCGGAGGGACGGTGCTGCTTGCCAGCATGGTGCCGATACTCAACTTTTTTGTTATGCCCGCAGCCGTAGCGGGTGCCACTTTGATGTTTCTCGATCACTTTCACAATAAGAGCTGACCTGTCAGATCGCTCCCACAGGGACCACGTTCGGAAACCGTCCTAGGCAATCTCATAATTGTCTACGAGGTAACGTACAACCTCTGCAGCGCGCTGCGCAGTGAGTAAATCGAGCGCTACATGCGCATCGAGGTAGGCGATAAGGAAATTGACGGCGTAGCGATCAACCCGCTCTGGCTCCTGCTGAATTGCTGCAAGGCGGCGACCGAAACAGTAGTGGGCGATCTTGCGCATCTGTTCTTTGTCCCTGATACCACGATTGCGCGCACAGAAAAGCGGCGCGAACTTATAGAGGTGCTGCTTCGCATCGAGCGTCAGATCATTCTGCTCGGCGGCTGCGAGCCGCCACGCAACCGTCAACGCATCGAACGCCTCCGCAGCCCACTGTTTGGTTTTGCGCGGTGTTTTCATCGCGACTTATGCCGCGAGATGGCGCTTTAGCCTGGCGACACCTTCGCGCAGCTGGGCGAGCGAAGTGGTGTAGGCAAAGCGCACATGCCGTTCAGGCCGATAGTGTCCGAAATCGACACCAGGTGTGATCGCCACTCCCGTCGCCTCGAGAAGTTGTAATGCGAATCGATAACTGTCATCGGTAAAGCGGCTGCAATCAGCGTAGATATAAAATGCCCCCGGCGGGATCAACGGAATCTCGAATCCAAGTTCACGCAATGCTGGCAGGAGAAAATCACGGCGTTCGCGAAAGGCAGCCTTGCGCTGTTCCAGAATTGCAATGGTTTCTGGATCGAAAGCCGCAAGCGCGGCATATTGCGCGGGAGTCGAGGCGGAAATGAAAATGTTCTGTGCGAGTTTTTCGATCTCGCGTACGTATTCAAGCGGGGCGACCAGCCAACCGATCCGCCAACCGGTCATGCCAAAGTACTTGGAGAAGCTATTGACCACGAAAGCCTGATCCGTTAGCGCCAGCACGCTGGTGGTTCCTCCCTCATAGATCAGGCCATGGTAAATTTCATCGACGATCAACCGTCCATCGCGTTCGCTGACGACGTTCAGAATCGCCTGCAGTTCCTCCTGACCGATGACGGTGCCGGTCGGATTCGAGGGCGATGCCAGCAAAGCGGCAACAGTCGCCTCCTGCCAATGACGTGTAACCAGCTCAGCGGTCAACTGATAGCTTGTCTCGGGGCCTACGGGAACTGAAGTGGCCGATCCTTCCATGAGCCGCACGAAATGGCGATTGCAGGGGTATCCGGGATCAGCCATCAACAGCTGCTGTCCGGGATCGATAAGTACTCCGCATATCAGCTGCAGCGCACCCGATGAACCGGGTGTGATGATGATCCGTTCCGGCGCCACATCGATTCCATAACTGTTACGATAGTGATTGGAAATGGCTTGCCGCAGTTCCGTAATACCCATCGCAGGGGTGTAGTGGGTTTTGCCCTCTTCCAAAGCCTGCTGCCCCGCCCGCACTACAGTCTCGGCGGTGACGAAATCGGGTTCCCCAATCTCCATATGCACGATGGAACGACCTGCCGCCTCCAATTGTCGCGCGCGTGCCAATATATCCATGACGTGGAAGGGTTGGATATCGGTCATGCGGCGGGCAATGTGAACGGACTTTTTGTGCATAGCAAGCGCGGGACTGGGGGGCGGCTTCAATTGTAGTGTTTATGCAGGAACTCGTCTTGCGAAATGTACCAGCAAAAAACGCCGCCTGGGCGGCAGCGTTTTAAAGGTGCACCAGTTCATCGCATGGGTTTTTAAAGGATGTCTTCTGTGATCCCTTGCTTGCGCATGATCTCGCGCAGTCTGCGCAGTGCATCCATTTGAATCTGCCGCACCCGCTCGCGTGTCACACCAATCTCGTTACCCACCTCTTCCAGTGTCGCCTTCTCGTACCCACGCAGACCAAAACGTCGTTCGACAACCTCCCGCTGTTTATCGTTGAGTTGATCAAGCCACAGCTCCAGGTTGTTATAAAGGTCTTCATCGATCAACAGATCGGAAGGGTCCTGATTGTGTTCGTCAGGAATCGAGTCGAGTAGTGATTTGTCTTCGTCTTTGCCGATGGGAGTGTCAACGGATGCGATGCGCTCATTGAGCCCCAGCATGCGTTTCACTTCACTGATCGGTTTGTCGAGCAACGTTGCGACTTCTTCGGCGCTGGGTTCATGATCCAGCTTCTGTGCCAGTTGGCGTGCCGCGCGCAAATAAACATTTATCTCTTTGACGACATGAATCGGCAGGCGGATGGTGCGTGTCTGATTCATGATTGCCCGTTCGATGGTTTGCCGTATCCACCATGTGGCGTAGGTCGAGAACCGGAACCCGAGTTCCGGATCGAATTTATCGACCGCACGAATCAAACCGAGATTCCCCTCCTCGATCAAATCGAGCAAAGGCATCCCACGATTGAGGTAACGTCGCGCTATTTTTACGACCAGACGCAGATTGCTTTCGATCATGCGCTTACGCGCTGAATCGTCGCCGCGTTGCGCGAGCCGGGCAAAGTGAACCTCTTCCTCAGCCGTGAGCAGCGGCGAAAAACCGATCTCGTTGAGGTAAAGCCGGGTGGCATCCATCTCCGCATCAGTGTCGGAGGAGAATCGGCGCGATGTGACTTTGGATCTAAGCCGCGCCTTCTCTACTTCTGGATCGTCATCGTCATTATCATCATCGGCGTCCAGATTCTCACCCTCGCTATCGTCCAGCTCCTTAGGGTCGACAGCATCATCTTCGACATCGAAACCGATAGAATCTTCTTCGGACATCTGTCCATTCTCCGCAATGTCCATCTTCTTGCGGGATTTGATGGAACCCTGCGATGACTTACTGCGTTTCGGCATCCCCTGTTCTCCCAGGTGGCATGGCGTCCAGAACAGTGAAGGATAAAAACCCAGACAATATCACCGAAGACATTGCTGGGAATTACACTACGACCCGGAATTCGTGGTTGGGTTCCCTGCCTGGTTGCCCTTTATCGCGGATCAGCGTTTCGGTAACAGACTTTGCGGATCGACGGGCTCTCCATTGCGACGTATTTCAAAGTGGAGCATGGGTTGTGTGGCTTCACTGTCACCCATCTCCGCGATCAACTGACCGGCACGCAGCGTCTCACCCTCTTTTACCAATAGCCGCTGGTTGTGCCCGTATGCGCTGAGGTAGACGCTGTTGTGCTTGACGATAATAAGCTGTCCGTAACCGCGAAGTCCACTCCCACTGTAGACCACGCGACCGGGCGCCGCAGCGCGCACCGGTTGGCCGCGGCGACCGCCGACATCCAGCCCTTTTCTTCCGGGTTCGCCATGGGAAAACGTCTTGAGAATTGTACCTTCGGTAGGCCATTGCCAAGCCAATGCAGCGCCAGCTGTTGAGGGTGTACGGGTGCGCTGCGGGCGTTGAGCCGCCGCCGATGAGCGGTTAGGTGACGATGGTGAACTTGTTTGCGGTGTCCGAGCCGTCCTGCGAGCAGTCACTGCCGGGGGCGTCAACCGCAAGCGTTGATCTGGAAAGATACGATACGGCCAACGGATTCCGTTCCAACGCGCTATCTCCTGATAGTCACGGCCCACCTGAAAGGCGATGGAATAGAGCGTATCGCCCTTACTGACGATGTAATAACTTGTGCCGCCCTCTTCCACCGTCACACCGCTGGCACGCCCGGCGTCCCAACTAATCAAACTACCGCATCCGCTCTGAACCAAAGCCAGCAGCACAACCAGCAGTTTCGCGTTTAAGTGGTTTCGACCACCACGTAAACAATAACGGCAAAAAGCAGTAATACCCATCCGACTCGGTCAATGTAGTCGCGCAACAGATTGCGCATGCGCTCGCCGCCCCAACGCATCAACATGGCGACCAGAAAAAAACGTGCCCCACGACCGATTATCGATGCGACGACAAACGGCGCAAAGCTCATCGAGATGGCACCCGCCGTGATAGTGAAAATTTTGTACGGTATAGGAGAGAATCCGGCCAGCAGGATAGCCCAGAAACCCCATTCCGCAAACCACGATTGCGCCAGTTCGTACTTCTGCCAATACCCCAGTTCGCGCACCCATGGCGCGATCGCATCGAACGCGAGAATCCCGATCAGATAGCCGACGATGCCGCCTGCCACGGACGCCAACGTCGTCAGCAATGCATAGCTCAGCGCACGGTCGGGCTTGGCCAGCGCCATGGGCGCGAGCATTACGTCCGGAGGAATGGGGAAAAACGATGATTCGGCAAAACTGAGGCCGCCGAGATACCAGGGTGCGTAAGGGTGCTCCGACCAGCGCATCACGCGTTCGTAGAGTATCGAGAAGATCCGCATCAACTGCGCCCGCCGAGCAGCGGTACGAAATTGACCTCTCCAAGCGTCTCCCGTTCATAGCCATCTGCCGTGCGCGTTACTCGTATCAGGTTCTGATCCGCCCCGCAACCGACGGGGATGACGAGGCGTCCGCCCAAAGCCAACTGCGCGAGCAACGCACCAGGGATCTCGTCCGGCGCCGCCGCCACCAGAATTGCATCATAGGGGGCGTGCTGTGGCCAACCCAAAAAGCCATCGGCATGGCGCAACTGAATATTGTAGAGACCCAGGTCCCGCAATCGTTCCCGGGCTTTACCAGCGAGAGCGCCGAGGCGTTCCACCGCAAAAACGTGCTTCACCAGTTGTGCCAATATCGCCGTTTGATAGCCGGAACCGGCACCGATCTCCAGCACCCTCTCCGGTGTGCCATGTTCGAGCAGCGCTTCGGTCATACGAGCAACCACGTAGGGCTGCGACAGCGTCTGCCCGTTGCCGATGGGTAACGCTGTATCTTCGTATGCGCGACTGGCTAACGCCTCGTCGACAAAGATATGGCGGGGAGTATTGCGAATGATCTCGAGTACCAGCGAGTTCTTGACCCCGGCGTCGCGCAGCCGTTGGATGAGTCGCTCACGGGTGCGCTGCGACGTCATACCGATGCCACGATGGGTTACATCGTACTTCATGGATGGAGGGCGTTGCCCAGCCACCCTGCCAGAGGTTCAAGCGTATCGTAGCGAGTCAGATCAATCTGCAATGGAGTAACAGAGACATATCCGTTGCGTATCGCGTAGAAATCGGTCCCGGGGCCCGCATCTTGTTCGAGGCCGGCGGGCCCGACCCAGTAGATGGTCCGCCCGCGTGGATCTCGATCTTTGATCACCGGTTCCGCTTTGTGCCGGTAGCCAAGGCGGGTAGCCTGATAACCCTTGAGCTCACTCCAGGGTAAATCGGGAACATTCACGTTCAGGATCGTATCAGGTGGCAGCGGATCTCTGACCAGGCGCTCCAGCAAATCGAGCACGACCTTTCCGGCGGTCTCAAAGTGACTGGGTTCGTGCTCTGTCATCGAAACGGCGATGGCTGGCAGACCCAGAAATCGCCCCTCCATGGCGGCAGCCACGGTCCCCGAATAGAGGATATCGTCACCCAGATTCGCGCCGGCATTGATTCCCGAGATCACCATGTCGGGTTCCTCCTCGAGCAGGCCGGTGATGGCCAGATGGACACAATCGGTCGGAGTGCCATCGACGCGAACAAAGCCGTTTTCCATAGACTGGGCACGAAGTGGCAGCACCAGCGTCAGCGAGTTACTGGACCCGCTGCAGTCACGCTCCGGCGCCACCACCGTCAGTTCGGCCACCTCATTCAACATGCGGGCCAAACAGATCAGGCCCGGGGCCTGATAACCATCGTCGTTACTTAAAAGAATCTTCATTGGGTGGCAACATCTTCATCAGGATTCGCGGCGCGCTAACTATACCGAAATCCCGATGTCTCTCCCACTGCCACGATGGTGGGAACGCACCTGATGAACCCTGGTCTGACAGGAGGTAAAATCGCTAGACTCCGGATCTTGGGACTTCCACAGCTACCCGCAGATGACCAAGCGCTACGACATCGACGACGACGAACGCGAACTGTTTCGCAGTAAGCTGCGTGATGCGCGGCCGTTGCGGCACAACAAGGTCATGCTGCGTCCCCCTCCACCGACCGCGGAGCCGCGCCAGACACTGCTCGATGAGGCGGCGGTGGTGGAAGATCTGCGCCGCGCACCTCTGGATCTGGTCGAACATCGCACGGGTGAGGAGAGCGTCTACGCCTGCACCGGAATCGACCGCATGACACTGCGCCGTCTGCGCCGCGGTCAGTTCAGTATCGAGGCACACCTTGATCTGCACGGCATGTCCAAACAGCAGGCGTCGTCCGAATTGGCACACTTTCTCAATCAAAACCAGCAGTTAGGCCGACGCTGCGTGCGGGTGGTTCACGGAAAGGGCAATCGGTCGCCAGGCCGGGAGCCAGTGCTGCGGGGGATGGTTGTGCGCCGCCTCCTGAAGCACGGCGAGGTACTGGCTTTTTGCTCTGCCCCGCCCCATGACGGCGGGACGGGGGCGGTCTATATCCTGTTGCGCAAACGGCGCTGAATCCATCTTCTACGAGCGCGAAGCGAGCTTCATCAGGTCCCACCGCCAGATCCCGTTCGACATGGCCTCACCCCCGTAACGGGCGCAAAACTTTCGTGGATACGTGCCATGAACCGTCGAGTCGCCACGACGAGGTCGATGTCTTCACGCAGCAGTGCCGATCCAATCAAATAGACCGCATCGCTACCGTACGCTGCCGCCATCTCGGGAATACGGTCCAGCGTCATGCCGCCGGCAGGTGCAGGAAATGCTGGCCTGAGTTCGCCCAGCGGTTGCTGCAGTGCGGCGTTGATGCCGTGGCACTCTTCCGGAGTGAACGCGAAACGGCCGCCGAAGTTGGGGTAAATCGAGATATCGCACCCAATCAGGCGAAACAGTGTTCCCAGCAGGACCCCCGGGGTCATGCCATGACGGCGGTCGTGGAAGTGTGTACCCGAAAACGCCGGGTGGCCGGCAAAAACCAGGTCGTAACGCGAAGCCAGATACCGCACGGTATCCAATCCGAGTAGAAAGGGCGCTACCAATACACCCTTTACTCCCAGCTCGACGGCAAGCTGCAGATGCTCCTCCAAGGTCTCGAGCGGGGCGCTGATGTTGGGAAAATAGAGCGTGGTGTGGCCGGTGCTCTGATTGGCACGGGCGACCGCTTCCTGGCAACGCTCGACGCGTTCAGCAAAGCCGCAGAACGGATGGTCGGCAAGCCCATGATCGTCCTTGACGATATCGCCTTCGCCCTGCGCGAAAGCGCCCGCCATGAGAGCGAGGTCGGCCGCCGGCATGCCCATGGGTTTTAGCGCCGTCATCGCCAAGGCGCGATCCCTGACGCCGGTCAGTCGCCGTATCCCTTCAATGCCGTAATTGGGTCCGGGCCAATGTGCGAGCAGTGAGCCGGGCATTTCGATAGCGGTGATGCGGATGTTGTTCTTGATCGAGATATTGCCGTAGAGCAGATTCAACAGCTGCGGCAACGCATAGGCCGTGGTCTCCGGTCGATAGGCGATCACCGCGCGGTAGCTGCCGGATAGGTCGGGCAGTGGCTCCAGCTCGAGGGTCTCGCCGATGATCTGTTCGCGTATCTCGTCGCTGCGCACCAGATCCTCGGCCATCTCCACCGTCTGTTCCAAAGCGATGCCGCGACACAATCCCTCGATGCTCTGCCCTGCCACAGGGGTCAACTGATAAGTGATGTGGAGCCTGTCCGGCATATTGAGATCCAGCAATTGGCACAAGCGACCAGGGCCTGCTAACAGGCGCCAGTATAACGCACCCGGTCTGACCTCTTCCCAGCGCGACAGGGGTGCTCCGCATACTGCCCGTGATCGTTGTGCGCAACGGGCGACGCGCACCCGGCCCCGGAGTGCGGCAGTTCCGCCGGTGCGCCGATGTTGCTCAATCGAGGTGCGGCGCACTCCGGTAGTCGGTGAGTTCCCGGAGCACCGCTGTCGCGAAACTGCCGGCCTGGAGGCCGAATGACAGTTCGATTCCGTGCGTACCGAGTGCCCATTTCAGGTTTCGAACGCGGAGACGCAGGGCGCGGCGCTCCTGTTTCATCCCTGCCCGGATCAGGCCGTCGGCCAGCGTCTCGTGCTCGCTGGCAACCCGTTTCTCAAGGTCAGCCGGTGCGCCGACCGTCATTGGCTCGCCCTGACCCCACAGCGGACCGGTGGGATGAATATCATGCTCCTCAACCCGCCGGAGCAGGGTGTCATCCAGACGCTCGGCAAGAAACACAGCACGTCTCCCGTCGAGCGCCATGACATCGCCCGGCAGGGCTCTATTCCAGCATTTGGTCGTAACCCGCTCCGCAAGCACCGCATTGAAGAGCCACGAGCGCGCCGCCGAGAGATAGATGCCGCGCAGTTTGCGATCGCGTACGCGAATCTCGTCCGCAAAGAGCGCCAGGGCCTGATTGACGTTGTCGCCATCCCTGCCAAAACGCTGTTCACCAAAGTAGTTGGGGACACCAGCGGCGGCTACGCAATCCAGACGCTCGCCGAGCGCTTCGCGGCTACCCTTCAGTTCACGGATGTGAATCGAAAAACGATTCTCGACCACCGCGCCGGGGCGCAACTTGCGATTGTGGCGAACGACCTCGAGGATCTCCAGGGAGTCCGAGACGCAGGCGCCCCAATCGGGCTCGAGCTTCCCGGCCAGGCCGACAGTGAACCATTGCGTGGTCACTGCGTGTCGATCCTTCAGTCCCGCGTACCCCACATCGCGGGATGGCACCCCCGCCACGCGCGCCAGCTGGCGGGTCACCCACAGCGTGTTCTCGCCCCGTTTGCGCACCTTTATCAGGGCATGTTCGCCTGACCCGCTGGGCTCGAAGGAGAGCAACTCCTCGACCTGGAAATCCTCTGGCTGCTGGCGCAACTTACCGGCAACCGGTGGACCTTCAAACGCGCAGGGGAGTGAGCGCGTTGTGAGCGTCGCCTGGGGCACCGCTAGATCGAACTCAAGAGCACCACCGCGTGGGCTGCTATGCCCTCGCCCCGACCGGCGAAACCCATTCCTTCGGTCGTCGTTGCCTTGATGTTGACCGCGCTGGGATCGACACCAAGATCCTGCGCCAAATTGCCGCACATGCGTACTATGTGGGGGGCCAAACGGGGGGCCTGGGCTATCACAGTGGCATCCAGGTTCACGATGCCATAGCCCTGCCCGGCCACCAGCTGCACGACCCGAATCAACAGTGTCCGGCTATCGATCCCCCGATAGGCAGGATCACTGTCCGGAAAATGGCGACCGATATCACCAAGGGCCGCCGCCCCAAGCAGCGCGTCACAAACTGCGTGGATCAGTACATCGCCGTCCGAGTGGGCGATCAACGCCTGGTCGTGGGGAATGGCAACCCCCCCCAGGACCACCCGATCACCGGTCCCGAATCGATGCGCGTCGTAACCATGACCGATACGCAGCTTCATTCCCCCTCCTGCTGTCGAAGATAGAAGGCCGCCAAGTCCAGGTCCTCGGGCCGTGTCACCTTGATGTTATCGGCGCGCCCTTCAACCATCAACGGCCGGTGGCCGGCGTGCTCCATGGCAGCCGCCTCGTCGGTCACGCTGACACCCGTCTGAATCGCGCCTTCGAGCGCCTCCAGCAGCATCTGAAATCGGAATACCTGTGGCGTAAGCGCGTGCCACAGCCGGTCGCGATCAACCGTTTCCATGACATGAGAATCGGCGCCAGCGCGTTTCATGGTGTCGCGTACCGGCATGCCCAGCAGGCCTCCGGCCGGCTCATCCCGGATTGCGGCGAAGAGCCGGTCGAGATCGCTATGGCTCACGCAGGGCCGGGCTGCATCGTGAACCATGATCCAATCATGCTCCGCCGCGCGTGCAGCCAGGGCGTGAAGACCGTTGAGCACAGAATGACACCGTTCAACACCACCGGTGACCACTTCGAGTCGCGATTCCTTGAATGCATCCGCGACGTCATTCACCCACTGGTCTCCCGGGGCCACGACCACTACGACTCCACTGAGCCCGGGGTAATCAAGCACGCGCGATAAAGTATGTTGCAGCAGTGTTTGCCCGTTCAGCTGCAGATACTGTTTAGGGAGGTCCGCCTCCATACGGCGTCCCGCCCCTGCGGCCGGCACGATCGCCCATACGGAAGGGAACTTCGTCATTGGCCGGTTGGCTTTTCGGACGACTGCTGCGCCGTACCCGACGGAGGTACTTTAGGTTCGACGATCTGGTAGAAGGTTTCGTTCTTGCGGATCATACCCAGCTCGCTGCGCGCGCGTTCCTCGATTGCCTTGACGCCTTTTTTCAGATCCTGCACCTCCGCCTCGAGAACCCGATTGCGTTCCAGCAGCCTGAGGTTTTCGGCCTCCTGAACGGCAATCTCGCGGCGCAGCTGCCACACTTCTGCCAGGCTGCCATCGCCCACCCACAAGCGGTACTGCAGCACCAATAGCAGTACCGCGAGGATGGTGACCAGGACTTTTATCCACACCGCCTGTAACGCCCTCTATTCTGACCCTTTGTGCCGGGTTCATCATCGATCCGCAGCGTGTTTAGAGCATATAAGGAGACGCCCGGGCATGAAACCCAGGCGCTCATCATCAGTGACGATCAGCAAATGGCGACGAGTCAGCTCTGCAGATGGGGAAATGCGGCCAGACCCGGATAGGCTCCCTCCGCGCCCACCTCTTCTGCGATACGGAGCAACTGGTTGTACTTGGCGACACGATCGGAACGCGATAAAGAGCCGGTTTTGATCTGTGTCGCCGTCGTCGCAACGGCGAGATCGGCAATCGTGCTATCTTCGGTCTCGCCGGAACGGTGCGACACCACTGAGGAATAGCCGGCGTCATGCGCCATTCGAATCGCATCCAAAGTCTCGGTCAGGGTTCCGATCTGATTGACCTTTATGAGTATCGAATTAGCAATCCCCTTATCGATGCCCTCCTTGAGAATCCTGGTGTTGGTAACGAACAGATCATCGCCAACCAGTTGGCAACGCTGGCCGAGGCGTTCTGTCAGATGTTTCCAGCCATCCCAATCGCTCTCTTCCATGCCGTCCTCGATGGAGATAATGGGGTACCTCTCGACCCACTCTTCCAGGTAGGCCGCAAAAGCCGATGCATCGAGGTGTTTGTCTTCCGAGGCCAGGTGATAGAGGCCGTCCTTGTAGAACTCCGAGCTCGCCACATCGAGCGCGAGATGGATGTCCTTGCCGGCGTGGTAACCGGCCCGGGCAATCGCCTCCATGATCACTTCGATGGCCTCCTCGTTGGAGCGCAGATCAGGTGCAAACCCCCCTTCATCACCGACAGCGGTGTTGAGACCGCGCCCCTTCAGCACCTCTTTCAACGAATGGAACACCTCGGCACCACAACGAATGGCTTCCGCGATACTCGGGGCTCCGGTCGGTAACACCATGAACTCCTGGATATCGACATTGTTGTCGGCATGGGCACCGCCATTGAGAATGTTCATCATGGGCACTGGAAAAAGGTAGGGCCCTTGCGGCTGGAGGTGGCGATACAGCGCTACACCGTTCTGGGCAGCGGCGGCGCGCGCTGCGGCCAGCGAAACCGCCAGCAGCGCGTTGGCGCCAAGTCGCCCCTTGTTCTCTGTGCCATCGAGCTCAATCAGGGTGCGATCGATCTCGGCCTGCTCCCCGACCTCCATACCGACGACGGCGTTGCGGATCTCACCATTGACGTTGGCCACGGCATGCAGAACACCCTTGCCCAGATAGCGCCGGGCATCGGCATCTCGCAGCTCGACAGCTTCGCGAGATCCGGTTGACGCACCGGAAGGAACGGCCGCACGCCCCAGAATTCCGGAGTCGAGGATGACATCCGCCTCGACGGTCGGATTGCCCCTTGAATCGATGATCTCCCGACCAATGACTTGCCTGATCTTTGACATTATCCTTTTCTTTCTCAATGAGATACCTGGTTTTATTAATGTGCTTTATTGAATGAATTTTCAGTGTTTACGCTTCGTCACCTGATCGAGTTCCCGCAGGATTACAAGCAGATCCGCCATCTCACCCAATGGCCAGGCGTTGGGACCGTCGCTGAGCGCCCGGTCGGGTGTGGGGTGAGTCTCCATGAATAAACCCGCGACACCAACCGCTACCGCAGCACGCGCGAGCACGGGGACGAACTCCCGCTGTCCGCCGGAGCGGTTTCCTTCCCCGCCGGGCAATTGAACAGAATGGGTGGCATCGAACACCACCGGGCAACCGGTATTGCGCATTACGGCGAGCGAGCGCATATCCGAAACGAGATTGTTGTAACCAAACGAGACACCACGTTCGCAGACCATGATCTGCTGGTTTCCGGTGGCACGTGCCTTTTCCACGACGTTGCCCATATCCCAGGGTGAGAGAAACTGGCCCTTCTTGATATTCACCGGCAGTCCTTGTCCGGCGACGGCCTGGATGAAGTTGGTTTGTCGGCATAGAAACGCGGGTGTTTGCAACACGTCGACTACCGCAGCCACTTCGCTCAGCGGCGTATCTTCATGAACATCCGTCAGGACCGGCACGCCAAGCTGCTGCTTAACGCTCTCGAGGATCCGCAAGCCTTGCTCGATCCCGGGCCCGCGGGGGCTGATATGGGAGGAGCGGTTGGCTTTATCGAAGGAGGACTTGTAGATGAACGGAATACCCAGCCGGGCGGTAATCTCGCGCAGTTCACCCGCGGTGTCCAGCGCCAGCTGCTCGCTTTCGATGACGCAGGGTCCGGCGATCAGAAACAGCGGGTGTTCGATTCCGGCGTCAAAGCCGCACAGCTTCATGCCGTTGCCACCGCCTTTTCGCGCGTCACACGCGCATCACGCGCGGCCTGGATGAAGCCGCTGAACAGCGGATGCCCATCACGGGGATTGGAGGTGAACTCGGGGTGGAACTGGCAGGCCAGAAACCAGGGGTGACCGGCGATCTCGACCACTTCCACCAGGTTGCCATCCTTGCTGAATCCGGTCAGTGACAGTCCCGCCTTGCTCAGAGGCTCTCGATAATTGTTATTGAACTCATAGCGATGCCGGTGCCGCTCGCGTATCGCGGCCTTGCCGTAGAGCTTGCGCACCAGACTGCCCTCCACCAGCCGCGCCTCCTGGCCACCCAAACGCATACTGCCGCCTAGATCGGTATCTTCGCTGCGGCGCTGTACCGTCCCGTCACCCTCCTGCCATTCGGTGATCATGGCGATGACCGGATGGGGGGTATCACGGTTGAATTCAGTGCTGTGCGCCGCATCGAGCCCGGCCACGTTACGGGCGTACTCGATCACGGCCACCTGCATTCCCAGACATATCCCGAGATAGGGTATGCCCTGTTCGCGGGCGTAGCGCACGGCTGCGATCTTACCTTCGACACCACGCTCGCCAAATCCGCCGGGGACCAGAATAGCGTCCATACCGGTCAGGCATTCGATACCTGCACGCTCTATCGTTTCTGAATCGATGTAGTGGATACGCACCCGGGTGCGCGTGTGGATACCGCCATGGGCCAAGGCCTCGTTAAGAGACTTGTAGGACTCGGTGAGTTCGACATACTTGCCGACCATGGCAATGTGAACCTCGGCCTCGGGGTGTTCCATGGCATCGATAACCCGTTCCCAATCGGAGAGGTCAGGCGAGGGCACGTCGAGACGCAATTTATCGACCACGATGTCGTCCATCCCCTGACCGCGCAACAACCCCGGAATCTTGTAGACGTTGTCTACATCCTGGGCCGAGATGACCGCCTTCTCTTCCACGTTGGTAAAGAGGGCAATCTTGCGTCGTTCCTGTTGGGGAAGTGGCAGCGCGGAGCGACACAGCAGCAGATCGGGCTGGATGCCGATGGAGCGCAGCTCCTTGACCGAATGCTGGGTCGGCTTGGTCTTGATCTCGCCGGCGGTGCCGATGTAGGGCACCAGAGTCAGGTGGATGAAGATGGCGCGATCATGACCCAGCTCCACCCCCATCTGGCGGATGGCCTCGAGGAAGGGCAGCGATTCGATGTCACCCACGGTGCCGCCGATCTCGACGATGGCCACATCGGCGTTTCCGGCCCCGGCGCGGACCGAGGCCTTGATCTCGTCTGTAATATGGGGAATGACCTGTACGGTGCCGCCCAGATAATCGCCGCGGCGCTCCTTGCGGATCACGCTTTCGTAGATCTGCCCAGTGGTGAAATTACTCTGCTTGCCGGTGGCTGAGCGCGTAAAACGCTCGTAGTGCCCCAGGTCCAGATCGGTTTCCGCACCGTCGTCGGTGACGAAAACCTCGCCATGCTGGAAGGGGCTCATGGTGCCGGGGTCGACGTTGATGTAAGGGTCGAGCTTGAGCATCGACACCTTGAGACCGCGCTCCTCGAGCAACGCACCCAGCGACGCGGCGGCAATGCCCTTCCCCAATGAGGAAACGACGCCGCCCGTTATAAAGACGTATTTGGTCATGGAAATCCGGCTTTCGGATTTGGGAACCACCACCACTTCGTTGCGGCAGAAGCGGGTAAAAGGTAGTGAAGTTCCGTGAATTCAGAGGTACTACGGACGGGAGGTAAAAATACCAGAAAGCACCCCACTTCCACAACGCCGGTCGTCGCATCAAAGAAGCTGCTCAGTCGTTTGCGGGCCTCCATTTCAGCACCCATCCACATTCGTCTGGAGAGGCGGCAAACCCCTCACTGATGATCCGGTCGGCAACCGCTATCAACTCCTCGCCGTGGTAGATCAGAGGAATGCGATCACGCAGCCAGGGTGGCACGGCGTGCTCCTGCAGCAGTTTTTTCAACGAATGGGAGTCACGCCGTCCTGCGGGATGGCAATGCTCACCGCCCTGCCGGAAGCGCACGATCAACGGACCTGAAAGCAATTTCGACACTGACAGTCCCTCGCCGGGCCGTCGTTGTGCGCCAAGCCTCCCCCCACCCGGCAGTTCGAGGGGTAATTCGGGATCCCACGACAGCCGGAGTGCAGGATCAACGGCCGGAAGCGTCGGCATGAGGTAGAGCATCTCCCGATAACGGTGCATTTCGGCGCCTTCCCAGCGCAGTGCAGGATTGCGGTCGGGCGCCGCATCCCAGAAATCGGTTGCCATGCGCTCCAGTCGCCGGGCATTCGGCACTGGAAAACCGCAACGAGCAATCCAGGCGCGCAGCAGATTGCGTCTTCTCACGACCGAGTGATCGGCAAGCACCTTCCAGCGCAGTTCACGGGGATGGGGGGTACTTGCCGCCGCAATATCGCTCGCCGCCAGCTCCTCCAGCAGTTGCGCTGATTCGCCGCAGAGGCGTGCGCTGCGTGAGAGCGTCGTCGCCAGTGACGGCCAGCGCTGCTTCAGGAGCGGGATAACGCTGAGCCGCAAAAAATTGCGATCCAAATCCTGCTGCCGGTTACTGTGGTCTTCAACCCAGCACAAACCTGCCTGCGAGGCCCAGGCAAAGAGCTGATCACGCCGAAAATCCAACAGCGGCCGCACCAGCAGGCCATTGCCGAAGGGGCGCAAAAAGGGCATGGCAGCCAACCCATGCGGACCGCTGCCACGAAGCAGCTGCAACAACAGAGTCTCGGCCTGGTCATCCGCATGATGGGCCATGAGCAGGCAATCGCCAGGCTCCGTTTCCCGCGCCAGGGCGCTGTACCGTGCGTTCCGCGCCGAGGCCTCGATTCCCTTACCGCTTTCCGTATCCACGACCACATTGAACTGCACGAGAGGCACGCGCAGTTCACAGCAAACTTGAGCGCAGTGTTGGGCCCATTCGTCGGCATAGGGACTCAGCCCGTGATGGATGTGGATGGCATCCAGCGCCGCCAGGAGAGCTCCGGATTCGCGCAAGCGCTGCAGCGCTGTGAGTAGCACCATGGAATCAAGACCACCGCTGAAAGCGACGCGCAAGCGTCTGACATCGGGTATCTCAAGCAGCGGCGGCAGCAGGGTTTCGGGAGTGAAAGGCATGTGGAGGGCGCTTTGCCCGGGGCGATTTAGCTCTTGAACGAACCGTAGCCCATAAGACGTTGATAGCGTTGCTCAAGCAACGCTTCCGTATCGAGTTCTTCCAATTCGTCCAGATTGGCGATGAGCGCGACCTTCAAGGTCTCGGCCATACCATCTATATCGCGATGTGCGCCACCCAAAGGTTCCGCAACGATCTCGTCGATGAGATGGAGAGACTTGAGCCGTCTTGCCGTGATACCCATGGCTTCGGCTGCATCCGAGGCACGTTCAGAGCTTTTCCACAGAATCGAAGCACATCCTTCGGGCGAAATCACCGAGTAAGTGCTGTACTGGAGCATCGACACCCGATCCCCGACCCCGATGGCGAGCGCACCACCCGATCCCCCTTCACCGATAACCGTGCAGACAATGGGTGTGCGTAGTTTGGACATGACGAAGAGGTTGCGAGCAATCGCCTCGCTCTGACCGCGCTCTTCAGCGTCTACCCCTGGATAGGCACCCGGAGTATCGATAAAAGTCACAATCGGGAGTTGGAAGCGATCGGCCATCTGCATAAGTCTCAGGGCCTTGCGGTAACCCTCCGGTCGCGGCATACCGAAGTTGCGCCGGAGTTTTTCTTTGGTATCACGACCCTTTTGATGGCAGACGAGCATCACCGGGCGTCCATCGAGCCGCCCTACACCGCCAACGATGGCGGGATCATCGGCGAAGGCTCTATCGCCGCTCAGCTCCTGAAAATCGGTGACGATTCGCTCGATATAATCCAGGGAATAGGGCCGTTGCGGATGACGCGACAGCTGCGCGACCTGCCAGGGTTTCAGTGCGCTGAAGATCGACTCCGTCAGCGTGCGGCTCTTGGCTTCGAGCCGTGAGATCTCCTCGCTTATGTTGATCTCGTTGTCATCGCCCACCAGACGCAGCTCTTCAATCTTGGCCTGAAGCTCCGCGATGGGTTGTTCGAAATCGAGAAAGTTGAGATTCATGTTAGAACATACTTTAAATGATTAGCATAACCGACTTTTATGATTGGATTTTTCCGAGCCCTCACAGGCACAGGGTTCACATTATGACTCTGCGGCAGCTGATTGTCACATGCTTCCAATTTCAGAACCTGTCTCAAAATTTCACGCGAGCTGTGCCGGTCGCTCGCGCTTGCAGCGCCAGGCGCTGCAATCGTAGTTAGTTTATTCCCAATGAGCGAGCCGCAACACCGCAGGCGGGGGATTTTGAGATAGATTCTAGAACCTATCTCAGAGTCCCGCGCGTGCTGTGTTGAGCCCCAGAGGTGCGCTGGGTAGGCCCGAAGGCGCAGCCAATAGCAGCGCTATTGGCAAGTCGAGAACACCGCCAGCGCACCTCCGGGGCCAACCCGCAGGGCCGGCCGCTCATGACTCCAGCGTGGTGTTGCGGCTCGCTCATTGGGAATGACCCAACCACGCTCGCCGCGCCTGGCGCTGAAACCACGAGCGACCGGCACAGCTCGCGCGGGACTCTGAGATAGGTTCTAGTAAACGAGTTCCACATTCTCTGCCGCCTCCAGCTTTGTCAGTCGCATGAGAAGTTCATCGCTGGGCACTATGTTCCACGATGTGTCGAGCATCAGGGTGGTGGTGGCAGATTCGTTGCGATAATGGATCCAAACCGGTGTCGTGCCTCCACGGAAGGGGTCCAGGGCTTTGACAAGCTTCCCCGCCAGATCGCCCGATGCCGGAGAACCATGCAGCGTGATACGCAGATGGCGGGCGAATTGGGTGCGCGCCTGTTCAATATTCAGGACCCGCTCCACCATCAATCGTTGACGACCTGAATAGTCATCGAAGCTCAACGTCCCCTCGACGACCACCAGCCGGTCTTTGACCAGCAAATCCCGAAACTGTTGAAAGGTTTCGCTGAACAGTGTGATCTCGATCCGGCCACTGCGATCATCCAGTGTGACGAAAGCGATCTTGCCACCGCGCTTTGTGGTCGTCAGGCGTTGCGCTATCACCAAGCCCGCCAGAATCACGCTCTGTTCGCGCTTACCGCGCCCGTTGTTACCCGTATCTTCGTCGCCGATAAAATCAGCGATCCGCCCGCTGGTGAATCGACTCAATTCCGCTTCATAGCGCAGGATGGGGTGTCCCGTCAGATACAGTCCCAAGGTCTCTTTTTCGGCTGCCAAACGCTGTTCTTCATCCCACTCTTCAAGCTCCAGGAGCGCCTCGGGTATGGCCTGCGTCGTCCCCGCGCCATTGTCGGCAAGCCCGAAAAGGTCCACCTGACCCACCGCTTCCATCGCGGTGTGTTGTACCGCCATCTGCAGCGCGGTCGGGAGCTGCGCCATCAGGGTGGCCCGATTGGCTCCCAAAGCATCGAGAGCTCCCGCACGTATCAACGCCTCGAGAACCCGTCGATTGACCTTGCGTTGATCAATTCGACGACAGAACTCCGAAAGATCCTTAAAGCGACCGTGTTGTGTGCGCTCGGCAACGATGCCCTCCAGCGCCGCCTGTCCCACCCCTTTGATAGCCCCCAGGCCATACCGGATCCGCGCCTCATCAATGGCACTGAATGCATATTCCGAACTGTTGATATCGGGCGAGAGAACTTCCAGCGACAGGTTATGGCACTCGTTTATCATTCCCACCACTTTATCGGTATTGTCCATATCCGCGGAAAGCACCGCGGCCATAAACGCGGCCGGATAGTGAGCTTTTAACCAGGCAGTCTGGTAGGAGACCAGCGCGTAGGCCGCTGAGTGGGACTTGTTGAAACCGTATCCGGCGAATTTCTCCATGAGGTCGAAGATATGCCCCGAGGTCTTCTCCTCAACTTTCCTTTTTGCCGCTCCCGCGAGAAAGATGCTGCGCTGCTCGGCCATCTCTTCGGGTTTCTTCTTGCCCATTGCTCTGCGCAGCAAATCCGCGCCGCCCAGCGTGTACCCGGCCAGCACCTGGGCGATCTGCATCACCTGTTCCTGATAGAGAATAACGCCGTAGGTGGGTTTGAGAATCGGTTCCAGCTCCGGGTGGGGATAGTCGACTTTCGCCCGTCCGTGCTTGCGATTGATGAAGTCATCGACCATGCCAGACTGCAGCGGCCCGGGACGAAACAGGGCTACCAGCGCAACGATATCTTCGAAGCAATCGGGCTGCAGGCGCTTGATCAGATCTTTCATGCCCCGCGATTCCAACTGAAAAACCGCCGTTGTGGCACAACGCTTCAACAGCGTGAAGGTCGGGGGATCATCAAGAGCGATTGTGGTGATATCCACTGGGTCGGCACCGTTCGCCGTTCTGCCGCTGTTGATGGTCCTGAGGGCCCAATCGATGATGGTTAAGGTGCGCAAGCCCAGGAAATCAAACTTGACCAAACCCACTGCTTCGACGTCATCTTTGTCGAACTGGGTCACCAGTCCTCCGCCACCCTGTTCACAGTAGAGAGGTGCAAAATCGGTGAGCACCGAGGGTGCTATGACCACGCCGCCAGCGTGTTTGCCGGCGTTACGGGTAATTCCCTCCAGGGAACGGGCGAGATCGATGAGCGTTCGTATCTCTTCATCGGTGTCGTAACCGGTGCGCAGTTCCTCACTTTGCTCAAGCGCCTTATCAAGGGTTATGCCGAGTTCGAAGGGAATCAGTTTGGCGACTCGATCAACAAAGCCGTAGGGGTGTCCGAGCACGCGGCCCACGTCCCGGACCACAGCACGAGCAGCCATGCTTCCGTAAGTGATGATTTGGCTGACGCGGTCTCGACCGTACCGTTGTGCGACATACTCAATAACCCGATCACGCCCCTCCATGCAGAAGTCGATATCGAAATCCGGCATCGACACGCGTTCAGGATTGAGGAAACGTTCGAAGAGAAGATCGTACGTCAGGGGGTCGAGATCCGTGATACCCAAGCAATAGGCGACCAACGAGCCGGCTCCGGATCCACGCCCAGGTCCCACCGGAACACCGTTCTCCCGCGCCCAGCGAATAAAATCGGCAACGATCAGGAAATAGCCGGGAAAACCCATCTGGGTGATGACTTCCAGTTCGTGCTTCAATCGTGCTCGGTACTCCGCCTCCGGCAACGGGAGTTGCCCATCGTGGAGAATTCGGGTTTTCTTCAACCGCTGTTCCAGCCCCTGCTCCGCTTCGCGTCTGAAGAACTGATCCTCCGTCATCCCCGAGGGAACCGGGAATTCCGGCAGGTAATTTTCACCCAGCGTCAGTTCGAGATTGCAGCGTTTGGCTATCTCTACCGAGTTGGCAAGCGCCTCGGGCAGATCGGCAAACAGTTCGGCCATTTCCTGGGGCGATTTGAGATACTGTTCCGGACTGTAGCGATGTTGGCGGCGAGGATCATTCAGGGTGCGTCCATCATGGATACAAACCCGTGCTTCGTGGGTTTCAAACTCGTCGTTACGCAGAAATCGCACATCATTCGTTGCCACGATTGGAACCCCATGTCGGGTTGCAAGATCCACTGCTTGATGCAGATACTCCTCCTCCCCGTCACGTTCTGTTCGCCAGACTTCCATATAGAAGCGGTCGCCGAACAAGTTTTGATAGCGGTCGATGAGCATCGCTCCCTCCTCGCTTCGCCCACCGAACAACGCACGGCCGATCTCACCATTCACCCCGCCGGAAAGCGCTATCAAGCCATCCACTCCCTCCTCGGCGAGCCACGCCGAATCGATCATCGGCACGCCGCGATGCTGCCCTTCCAGATAACCACGCGACACCAGGCGAGTCAGGTGGCGATAACCCTGGGCATGCTGACACAACAAGGTGACACGAGCGGGAACAAGGGACTCATCATGAGGACGGAGCCAGAGATCGACACCAACGATTGGCTTTATCCCGCCCTTTAACGCTGCCTTATAGAACTTGACCATCGCAAAAAGGTTGGTTTGATCCGTAACGGCGACCGCGCCCATTCCATGTCCCGCAACCGCATCTATCAAGGGTTTGATGCGTACCACACCATCTACCAACGAGTATTCGGTATGGAGTCGTAAATGTACGAAGGGCGTTTGCTTCATCGAACTCGCACTGTTCAGCTACCGTTGTGGATGGTGCTCATCGACAATCACGGTCCTCATCTATTCCGATGTGTGTCCATACCTGCGAAATGCCTGCGATCACTTCGTCGATACAAGACGACGAACGGGGGCGAAACTGCGCCGGTGCTCCTGGCAGGGACCATGCAGGCCCAAAGCCATGATATGTCTTTTAGTCGGATACCCCATGTGCTCGCATAATCCATATCCCGGGTATTGTTCATCAAGCTCCCGCATGATGCGATCTCGTGACTCTTTGGCCAGAATCGAGGCAGCAGATATGGCTGCCTCCGTCAAATCACCTTTGACGATCGCCTCAACAGGCACTTCCAGATCAGGGCAATGATTACCGTCCACCAGCACTCGGGTTGGTTGTTGTGCCAATGCCATGACTGCCTTGCGCATCGCGAGCAGTGTAGCTTGCAATATATTGATGCGATCAATCTCCGCAGCCTCCACACGCGCCACAGACCAACAAAGCGCATTTGCAATGATCTGCTTCTCCAAAAACGCTCGGCGTTTGCTGCCTAGTTTTTTTGAATCGGTCAAACCCTCGATGGGGCGAAGCGGGTCAAGAATCACTGCGGCGGCGACAACAGGTCCAGCCAGCGGTCCCCTGCCTGCCTCGTCCACACCTGCCACGAGTGCTTGAAGTTCTACAGTCACATCATCGCCCTTTAGTGCCGACCAACTCGAGAACCGCGCTGGCGGCCTGTTTGCTCGCATCTTTGCGCAACTGAAAATGAATTTCCGCGAAGGTCTCCTGCAATTCATGGGTCCGATCCGGATTATCAAGGAAGGACAGCACTGCGGGGCCCAGCTTTTCAGGATCGACATCGTTTTGAAAGAACTCTTGCACTACCTCTCGTCCCGCCAAAAGATTGGGAAGGGAGAAATTCGGGACTTTAAGCAGGCGACGCATCATCAATTGCGTCAGAAACGCCATTCTGTAGGCAACCACCATCGGTCGCTTGAGGAGCATGGCTTCCAAGGTTGCCGTGCCCGACGCCGCCAGCACAACATCCGCTGCTTCCATGACTTCTCTTGAGTGGCCATCAATCAGGGTAATGGGAAGCTTTTCATCATATTGCGCGATGAAAGCTTCAAACATGCCGCGTATCTTTGGACTTGCCATCGGAGCTATAAACCCGAGATTCGGTTTTCGCTGTCGACACCAATCGACGGTCGCAACGAAACGCGACCCGAGATACTTGAGTTCACTGGAGCGGCTACCCGGGAGCAAGGCGACAATCTGTCCGCGCGATGATAGGCCTAGATCCCGCCGCGCCTCCAGGCGATCACTGACCAGCGGTATCAAATCAGCCAGGGGATGACCGACAAAGCGGACGGGAATATTGTGCTCCCTGTAGAACTCAGCTTCGAAAGGAAACACCGTGAGCATCAGATCAACTGCACGGGCTATGCTGTGGATACGATATGTGCGCCAGGCCCATACAGTGGGACTGACATAATGAACCGTTGGTATTCCCTTCGCCCGAAGGTGACGTTCAAGGTTGAGATTGAAATCGGGCGCATCGATGCCAATGAAAACATCAGGTGGCGCGTGAGAAAAATGTTTGACCAAACGTTTTCGAATGCGGAGTACTTCGGGTAAATGCCCAAGAACTTCTACGAGACCCAGGAGCGAGAGTTTTTCTGCAGGGTAGAGTGCTCGGCAGCCTTCGGAGATCATCTGCGGCCCGGCGATACCCTCGAACTCGATACTCGGGTGTTGTAAGCGCATAGCGCGAATCAAGCCGGCACCTAAAAGATCTCCAGATGTCTCTCCGGCTACTATGCCAACCCGCAGCGTCGACACGCCGCTCTTCTCCACTTGGTTTCCCGATGGCCTGTACTCAGCGCACGATACTGCGCCGAGACTGGCTGATGAACCGTTCGATGGAAGCTACTTCATTGCATATTTTTCCCATCTCCACTAACTCTTCCTGTGCCTTGGCCAGTGGCAGCTTAGATTTATAGAGTGTTTTATGGGCGATGCGTATGTGTTGAATTGTTTCCTGGGAAAAACCCCGGCGGCGCAAACCTTCGGCATTGATTCCATGCGGACTTGCCGGATTGCCAGAAACGGTCGCGAAGGGAGGCACGTCCTTGAAGATCACACTACCCAGTGCACAAAAGCTGTGCGCACCTATGCGGCAGAATTGATGAACGATCGCAAAGCCGCCCATAATAACCCAGTCGTCAACCGTGACATGTCCAGCCAGGGAAGCCGCATTGGCAAAAATGGTGTTATTGCCAACCTGGCAATCATGGGCAAGATGACTATACGCCATCATATAGTTATCGTTACCCAGGCGGGTCACCCCATTTCCGTTCACGGTACCGCGGTTGAGTGTCACATATTCACGAATGACGTTTCGATCACCGACTTCCAGCCGTGTTGGATCACCTTTGTAGCCCTTGTCCTGCGGGGCATCACCGAGCGATGCAAATTGATGGATTCTGTTGTCTCTGCCAATATGAGTAGGTCCTTGTATAACCACATGCGATCCGATGTGGCAGCCCTCTTCAATTACGACTCCTGGACCGACCACAGTAAAAGGGCCAATCGTGACCCCCGCGGCGATCTCAGCTTTCCCGTCTATCAAGGCAGATGGATGTATCACTACTCTAGATCCTTTATAGCGCCCATCAGATCCCCGGAGGCTGCAGTCTTACCATCCACCTTTGCGACCCCCGAGAACATCCATATCCCGCGTTTACACTTATTGAGCTCCACCTCAAGAAAGAGCTGATCCCCCGGCTCGACCGTGCGCTTGAACCGGACGTTGTCCATGCCGGCAAAGTAGTAGAGTTTGTTACCTGATACTTCCTCGGGCGCCGTCAAAAACGCGAGCATCCCGGTTGCTTGTGCCATTGCTTCCATTATCAGAACGCCTGGCATTACGGGTTTGATCGGAAAATGCCCCTGAAAGAATGGCTCATTGACTGTCACGTTCTTTAACGCGACCAGTCGTTTTCCAGGTTCCGATTCGATCACCCTATCTATCAACAAAAAGGGATAGCGATGAGGCAAGAATTCGCGAATCTGGTGAATATCTAAAACGCTCAAAGAAACCTCCATGGAGTCATTAGAACACTCAACTCGAACCCTCCTGATCGTAACCCTCGACTTTTCGTTCGAGTGCCTTCAGGCGTTTCGCCATATCGTCGAGTTGCTTAAAGCGGACGTAATTTCTGTGCCATTCGGCATTTGATTGCAGGGGTGTTCCTGATGAGTAAACACCGGGTTTTTCTATTGACTTTGTTACAAGCGACATTGCCGTTATATGTACATCATCTGCAATTTCGAGATGCCCCAGCACCACCGCTGCGCCTCCAATAGTGCAATTACTGCCTATCTTTGCACTTCCCGCGATGCCTGCGCAGGCGGCTATTGCCGTATGTGCCCCGATGCGCACATTGTGCGCAATCTGTATTTGATTATCGAGTTTGACGCCATCGGCTATGTAGGTGTCGTCCAGCGCTCCTCGATCGATCGTTGTATTGGCGCCTATCTCAACATCATTGCCGATTACTACGCGGCCTATCTGCGGAATTTTCAGCCACGCAATCCCGTCCTTGGCCAGTCCGAACCCGTCCGCACCAATCACTGCTCCCTGGTGAACCAGCACCCGATCGCCGATACAAACATCGTGTGCAATGCTTACATTGGCTTTCAAACTACATTCGGATCCCAATTCACTTCTGGCGCCTATTACACAGTTTGGTCCTATGGATGTTTTCTCCCCGACCACTACCCCCTGTTCCACTACTGCATTAGGTCCAACATAAACGCTTTTCGCCAAGCTCGCCGATGGGTCGATTACCGCAGTTTCGTGAACACCACTTTTGATCTCCGTCGGTGTAATGAGATTAACTGCACGTGCAAAATCAGCGTACGGGTTGTTCGAGATGAGTGTGTTACCAATAAATTCGCTGCCCAGTTCCTGATGTACTATCAGCGCACTTGCCCCACAGTCGGCAAGTGCCTTTTTGTGCTTGGCGCTCCCGACGAACGAAATATCGCCAGACTTGGCGCTCTCCAGGGAGGCCGCTCGCCTGATGACAATCCCCGGATCACCCTCGAGTTGCAATCCAAGGTATTGTGCCAACTCCCCCAGAGTGATCTCACCCATCTGGATCGTCGTGCCTATTTGGTTGCTTCTTTCTTCAACTTTTCTAAAACGAGTGAAGTGATATCAACGTTATCGCTGGCGTACAGAACTCCATCGGTCAGCACCAGATCATAGCCCCCCTCGTTTGCCAGTGCCCGGATGGACTCGACTACCAACTTCTGCAGTTTGGCCAATTCCTCGTTGCGTCGTATGTTCAAATCTTCCCTGAACTCATCCCGCGAGCGTTTCAAATCCCGCTTCCCGGAAAGTATATCTCTCTCAATTTTCTTTCGTTCTGCATCGCTCATTATGGCGCCGTCTTTGCTGAGCTTTTCTTCCAATTGACGCAATTCCTTCTGTTCTGCTACCAATCTCCTGTCTCGCGGCGCAAATTCCTTTTCCAGGTTTGCTCGTGCCGCATCTGCCTGTGGAGCCTTTTCCAGCAATTGTGCCGCGTTTACGAATCCTACCTTTAAATCCTGTGCACCAATCGCCATTGGAGAAATCAAAGCGCATAAAAAGGCGACCGTTTTTACCGCTGCTACTTTCGACGTGAACCTCATCGCACGTGCCCCCTCTAAAACGCGAAACCTAGTGTGAACTGAAATTGCTGGATATCATCTCCGGCCTTTTCCTGAATAGGCTCTGCAAAACTGAATACTAATGGACCTATTGGGGAAAACCAATTAAGTACCACCCCCATTGATGCTCGAAATTCGCTGGCATCATACTCGCCTGAAACGGTATCAAACACGTTTCCAACATCAAGAAACAGACCCATGCGGACCGAATCACTGCTTTCAAGCCAAGGTGGTACGAATATCACCTCTGCACCACCTACAACTTTCAAATTGCCCCCGATTGGATTACCGTTTGAGTCCTTTGGGCCGAGGGAGTTGCCATCAAATCCTCTTACAGATCCTATACCCCCGGCATAGTAGTTTTCAAAGAAGGGCAATGCGTCGGTTTTTCCAATTCCTTCGCCAAATCCTAACACCCCTTTCAGGGCCAGTGTCATGCTATTCGACAGGCCGTAAAACCAGCTATGTTGATAACCCAGTTTGTAGAACTCCAGATCGCCGCCTGTCAACTCAAGCGTTGCGCGGGCGGAACTACCTTGTGTGGCAAAAAAAGAACGATCTCTGGAGTCTCTATGCCAAGAGAAGGTCACTTTAGCCGTATCAAATTTATCGCTATAGGTGTTGATGAAATCGTAGATCTCAGTTGGAGTTGATGCTGTTGTATCCAATGCGGTGTTTTTGATCTCAAGCGCGACACCTAACCGATCGACTTCGCTGACGGGTATGCCGTAGTTTATGCTTGCGCCAATTTCATCCGATGTGTAATCGGAAACGGATGCGCTCCCCGCATCGGTCTCGCGCCGATAGACACTAAAACCGCGACTGATGCCATCTTGGGTATAATAGGGGTTGTTGTAGGAAAAACTATAGGTTTTGCTGACATCACTATTATCGAATTTGAGACTGACCTTGCTGCCCGTACCCAGAAAATTTTCCTGATTGACGCTGAAGCTAAAAATGACTCCTTGCGTGTCGGAGTACCCGACGGCGGCAAGAACATTCCCTGACGGCTTTTCCACCACTTTTACGACGATATCTACTTTGTCGTCATCACCCGGTACCGAGGGTGTTTCTACAGTTACGCTCTGAAAGAAACCAAGTCTGTTCAATCTCTCCCTGGAAAGCTTTAGCGATTTTCCCGACAGGGCGGCGCCTTCGTATTGCCTCAATTCGCGTCTGATCACTTCATCATGTGTCTTGAAGTTTCCTGCAATCGATATGCGCCTGACAAATATTCTTTTGCCCGGATCAATAAAGAACGTCAGCTTCACTTCGTTCGCTTCTTCATTCACTTCGGGAATGGTATTAACGTTGGCGAATGCGTATCCCTCGTCTCCCAGCCTTTCGGTGACGGCCACTGCTGATTCTGTAACCAGTTTTCGTGAGAAACTTTCACCCGATTTTACCTTTATAAGCGATCGAACTATTTCTTCAGCTATAACCAAATCGCCCGCCACCTTGACATCACCGACATTGTATTTTTTACCTTCACGAACATTGACGGTTATATAAATGTCCTTTTTGTCCGGCGTTATTGAAACCTGGGTGGAATCCACTGCGAAATTAAGAAACCCTCTATCCAGGTAGTAGGAACGAAGTTTCTCAAGGTCGCCCGCAATTTTTGCCCGCGAGTATTCATCCTTGCTGGAAAAGAATGAAAACGACCCCGGTATACCCGATTCGAACTGGTCCAGGAGTTTCTCGTCATCAAAGGTAGTGTTGCCAACGATGTTGATTCGCCTTATCTTCGCAACCCATCCCTCGGCGATTTTAAGATTCAACTTCACGCGGTTGCGTTGCAAAGGAACAACTTCCGAATCCAGCCGAATGCTGTACTTTCCCTGGCTGATATATTGTCGCCGCAGTTCCTGTTCGACCTGCTCCAATATCGCCTGATTGAATACCCGCCCCACTGAAAACCCTATTCCCCGCAAGCCCGTCAGCAAATCCTCTGTATCCATACTGTCGTTGCCTGATATGTTGATTTCTGCCAACGCTGGCCGTTCTCTTACAAATACAACAAGCACATCCCCATCTCGTTCCAACCGAACATCTTCGAAAAACCCGGTCTTGAACAGAGCACGCACCGCATCCTGACTTCCTTGCCGGGTTAATGGGTCACCCACCTTCACCGGCAGGTAGGTGAACACGGTACCCGCCGAAATTCGCTGCAGGCCCTCCAGACGAATATCAGAAACAGAAAATGTTTCAAAACCCCACCCGGCACTCGCGTAACCCAGGAAGGTCGCCAATACACAAAGCCTCAGCAATCTTCGACACGCTTGTATAGTAGGAACCACAACCACCCCTATTATCGTTTTTAGGCCCAAGAAGTTGTGTGGCCTGCGAAAGTAAACCGCCTCCAGGGCGATGAACCCAAGCACACCAGCCCACCCCACCACGACACCAGGTGCCTCCTCAAATGGCGCTAGCCGAACACTCGCGAGAGATCGTTATAGAACGCCAAACCCATCAACACGACCAGAAATGCGACGCCGAGTCTCTGTCCCAATGCCTGAGCAGTTTCGGACAGTGGCCCCCCTTTTATGGCTTCAATCAGATAGTACAGGAGATGCCCCCCATCAAGGAGGGGTACCGGTAAGAGGTTAATTATACCAAGGCTCAGACTTATAACCGCCAAGAACATTATGAAGGGAACCAGCCCAATACTCGCGGATTGCCCTGCATACTGCGCGATGCTGATCGGACCGCTTAAATTTTCGACGGATGCCTCACCAACGATCATTTTCCCCAACATCTTGATCATCAACGTTGACATGCTCCAACTCTTACGTAGCGATTCCGCCAATGCGTCCAAGGGGCCGTAGCGCACCTCGGTGCGCATGGACTCTCCCAGGCCCTCCGGCAACCGGACATAGGCCCCTATTCTACCAATCGTTCCCTTCGCTTCATTGGATGACGGTTCAGGTGTCAGATTGAGCTCGATTCTGGCCCCGTCTCGTTCGACGCCCACAACAATACGCTGTCCCGGATGGCGCTGAACATATGCCACCCACTCCGCCCAGTTGGATATAGCATGATCATCCACCGATAGAATCAGGTCACCCCCCTTCAGGCCGGAGGCGTCCGCTGCACCACCGCTCACGACTCTGTCTAGCACCGCCGGAAGTACCGGCCTCCATGGCGTGATGCCGAGCGTTTCCAGGATGAAGGTCCCTTCGAGAAGAGCGCTACCACGCGTCAGGTCGAGTTGCACGATACGCAGCGCGCCTTCCCTGCGCACCTGAACCGCTGTTCTACCGCCTTTCATCGCTTCATCCAAAAGCGTCAGAGTGGCGATATCCCAAGTCTGAGTCTGCTTATCCCCCACCTTTGTCAGTTCATCTCCCTGCTGCAATCCGCTCAGAGCGGCTATAGAATTCTCGGCAACCTCGCCCACCACTGGGCGCGCACCTTCCACCCCACCTATAAAGACCATCCAGTATGCCAAAATTGCGAACAGGAAATTAAACACCGGCCCTGCGGCAACTATCGCCGTGCGTTTCCAGAGTTGCTGTCGATTGAAAGCGCGATGGCTCTCCTCAGGAGGGACATTTTCTTCGTGTTCATCGAGCATTTTCACATAGCCACCCAAAGGAATGGCTGCGATGACATACTCCGTTTGGTCGGGTCCACTCACTCTTCGCCACAACGGTTTTCCAAATCCAATTGAAAAACGCAGTACTTTGACACCGAGTTTGCGCGCCACCCAATAGTGCCCGAACTCGTGCACAGTGATCAGTACCCCGATCGCGACGAGAAACGAAACTGCTGAAATCATAAATGAGGACATCGACATCTCTACACTATCCCAACAACTGGACAAGACACCGACGAGCGAGTTCCCTGCCGCGTCGATCCGTTTCTAAGATACCGTCCAATGAGCGAATATCAGCATCTACTTTCGCTGCCAGCACACTTGCAACAACCTTGGGAATATCGGTAAACGGCAACTGCCCCTGTAAAAAAGCCTCCACGGCGATTTCATTGGCCGCGTTGAGTAACGCAGGGTAGGGGCCACCGGCGGCTAATGCTTCGTAGGCATACACCAGACATGGAAATCGGCGTGGATCCGGTTTTTCAAATGTGAATTTTCCAATTTGCAGTAAATCGAGCGTGCTCACTCCTGACGCAATCCGCTCCGGCCAACCCAGCGCATGTGCGATAGGAGTGCGCATATCGGGATTGCCAAGCTGAGCCAGAACGGAGCCGTCTTCATAGTGCACCATTGAGTGAATGACACTCTGCGGGTGAATAACCACCTCGATCTGTTGCCAGGCCATTGAAAACAACCAGCTCGCCTCGATGACCTCCAATCCTTTGTTCATCATGGTTGCCGAATCGACAGAGATTTTCCGCCCCATTTCCCAGTTAGGGTGCGCAATGGCCTGAGCTGGGGTGACCTTGTCCAGTGTCTCTAACGAGGTTTGTTGAAACGGTCCGCCAGAAGCGGTCAGTACTAACTTTGTCACACCAGCCGGCCGATCGCCGGCTTTGTAAGTAGCCGGTAAACACTGAAACAACGCATTGTGCTCACTGTCGATCGGCAGTAATACACTCCCCCCCTGTTCTACCGCTTCCATGAACAGCGATCCGGCCATGACCAGAGATTCTTTGTTGGCCAACATCACCCTCTTTCCAGCGCGTGCGGCGGCCAAGGTGGGTGGCAACCCAACCGAGCCGACGATAGCCGCCATCACGTAATCCGCAGCGGGAGCACTGGCGACTTCCATCAGGGCATCAGCGCCACACAACGCCTGGGTGGGTAGCGCGGCCACCTTCAACCCCTCTTCAAACTCTTTCCCGTAACGGCTATCCGCGATCACAGCGTATCTTGGTTTGTGAATCCGGCATAACTCAAGCAGCTTATGCCACGACGTATTTGCCGTCAGCGCGAACACTGAAAAACGATCTGAATGGCGCGCCATGACATCGAGCGTGCTCCGCCCGATGGATCCCGTTGCGCCCAGCACCGTTACCCCGATCATTGCCACCCTTCCAACAGGAGTAATCCCAATAGAAAGAGCGGTGCCCCGGAAGTAAGACTATCTATACGATCAAGCACGCCCCCATGGCCAGGTAACAACGTACCGCTGTCTTTCAATCCCTGGTCTCGTTTGAGCAGGCTTTCCCACAAATCACCAAGGATGGAAAAGGCGACGGCGACGGTACAAAGCAAAACAAACGCTCCCAACCGATAATCATGAAAACCAAACAGCCAACCACCTGCAGAACTATACAAGGTGGACGCCACCAGTGCGCCTGCAACGCCCTCCCAGGTTTTTCCTGGACTGACGCGTGGCGCGAGTTTGTGCCGCCCCCATTTACGTCCCGCAAAGTAGGCACCACTATCCGCTACCCACATCAAAACCATCACAAACAGCAGCATCCAAGGTCCTCGCGCCGAGTCCGCATGAATTGCAACCAATGCTGACCATGCAGGTACCAAAGTCAGAAAACCAGCGACAAACTTAATGGCGCGAAAACGATCGATTACCTCGGTCGGTAAACGGTAGGTAATCACCCAGATCAGCGCGATGAGCCACCACACCAGTGCGACAATGAGAATCCATGCCGGGGCGCCCGTCCGAAAGATGTACATCCCGGTTGCGACAAGGGCGGTACCAATCAAGGCCAGATAAATCAATCGCATTGCGGTTTTGCGCAACGGGATCATCCTGGTCCACTCCCAGGCACCCATCATCACCAATACTCCCAGCACCCATGCCAGGTAGATGTTTGGCAGGCCAAAGATGGCCCAGATAGTGATCGGGATGAGAATCAGCGCGGTGATAATGCGCTGCTTAAGCACCGCGGCACGTCTCCACTTGTTCGCCAGTCTGCCCAAATCGCCTTTGCCGGCTCGCGTAACATTCCAGTGCGGTATCGAAGGTGGCTCGATCAAAATCGGGCCATAAAACATCGCTGAAATAAAACTCGCTGTAGGCCATGTGCCAAAGCAAAAAATTGCTTACCCGTTGCTCGCCACCCGTCCGGATGAAGAGATCCGGATCAGGCGCATTACCCAACGATAACTCACCATGTAATCTCTCAGGGGTGATATCGTCGATGGTCAACTCACCTTCCGTCACCTGTTTTGCGATACGTTTCGCGCCTTGAGTGATGTCCCAGCGTCCACCGTAGTTGGCGGCTATGATCAGCGTGAGTCCGGTGTTCAAAGCTGTCAGACGCTCCGCCTCGTTGATCTTTTGCTGCAGTTGCTCACTAAAAGCGGATCGATCGCCGATGAACTGTAATCGGATACTGTTCTTGTGCAATTGCTTGACTTCGGTGCGAAGCGAAGTGAGAAACAGCTGCATCAACATTCCTACCTCGGTCTGCGGACGCCGCCAGTTCTCACTGCTAAAAGCGAACAGTGTCAGGAAACCAATTCCTAGTCGTGCACAAGCTTCAACGGTGGAACGGACCGATTTGACACCCGCGCGGTGTCCAGCGTGACGTGGAAGCCCGCGCTGCTTTGCCCAACGACCGTTTCCGTCCATGACAATGGCGACATGGCGGGGCAGCTTGGAGTCTTCCTTTTGAGACATGAGCTTTAGCTAATGATGTTGTTCCGATCAGTGCAAATTACGTGAGGTTGAATCGCTCGCATCTAGATCGCCATCAATTCCTCTTCTTTTACAGCAAGAAGCTCATCTACCTTTGCAACATACTTATCGGTAAGTTTTTGGATACCTTCCTCAGCACGCCGATCCTCGTCTTCAGAGATTTCCTTCTCTTTTAGAAGCTCCTTTATATGATGATTCGCATCACGTCGAATATTGCGTATTGCCACTTTCGCACCTTCTGCTTCTTGGCGCACTATACGCACCATGTCCTTACGACGTTCTTCGGTGAGCGGCGGAAGCGGGACGCGAATCACCGTGCCTGCCGTGGTTGGATTCAAACCCAGATCAGAAGTCATGATGGCCTTCTCGATCGGCTGTACCATGCTCTTTTCCCACGGATTTATCACGAGCGTCCGCGAGTCTTCCACACCGACGTTAGCCACCTGATTGAGTGGCATGTCGGTACCGTAGTAAGAAACAGTGATGTGATCGAGCAAACTGGTGTGCGCTCGGCCGGTGCGTAGTTTGGACAGCTCCTGCCGCAATGAGTCGATACTCTTGTGCATGCGAGTATCTGCATCTTTCTTGATATCCTCAATCATCTGCGGTCTCCCCATGTACCAGAGTGCCAAGCGGCTCGCCTTGCAGAATACGTTTTAATGCTCCAGGCTGGTTCATATTGAATACCCGCAATGGCAGTTGATGATCGCGGCATAGTACCACCGCGGCTGCATCCATGACCATGAGCTTCCTCGATAAAACCTCGTCGTAACAAAGGGTTCGGTAGTGTTCGGCATCCGGATGCTTGACAGGGTCTTTTGAGTAGACACCGTCAACTTTCGTAGCTTTGAGCATCAACTCGGCACCAATTTCGATAGCGCGCAAACTGGCAGCGGAATCCGTTGTAAAAAAGGGATTACCAGTACCCGCGGCAAAAATCACCACCCTTCCCTTCTCCAAATGCCGAACGGCGCGGCGGCGCGAAAAATCCTCACACACCTGATCCATTCGCAGTGCAGACATCACCCGAGCGTCGACGTTCACCTGAACCAAAGCTGCCTGCATGGCCAAGGCGTTCATTACCGTAGCGAGCATTCCCATATGATCGCCTGTCACGCGATCAAGCCCCGCCTGCGCCAGACCAGCTCCCCGAAAAAGATTACCGCCGCCTATCACCAGGCCTATTTGAACGCCCGCCTTGACGGCTTCCGTAATCTCCTCGGCTAATCGATTGAGTATCGACGGATCGATGCCGAAACTACCCGACCCCAAGAGTGCTTCACCGCTCAGCTTCAGCAGTACACGCCGATATCGATAGTCCTCGCTGGCCATCCTCTCTCCTCGGTCATCGATGCCTGTCAGTTGCTGCCCTTAACCTGCGCCATTACCTCTTCAGCAAAATTGTCCTGTTTCTTTTCGATACCCTCACCGACCTCGAGCCGCACGAATTGCAGCACTTCCGCGCCTGCTTTTTGCAACAGCTGTGCGACTGTTTCATCGGGATTTTTCACGAACGGTTGACCCAACAGCGTGACCTCTTTGAGATACTTCTTGATCCGGCCATCGACCATCTTGTCAATGATTTCCGCCGGCTTACCGCTTTGTTCAGCCTGGGCAGCAAAAATTTCACGCTCCTTCGCCAATAGGTCTGCAGGCACCTGTTCCTCTGCGATGCACACGGGCCGACTCGCGGCGATATGCATGGCCACATCGCGCGCCAAATCTTCGCTGCCGCCCTTCATGGTGACAACGACGCCAATGCGGCCGCCATGCAGATAGTGAGCGACCGTAGCGCCGGCAGCCTCGACAACGACAAAACGGCGTACATTGATGTTTTCGCCGATCTTGGCCACAAGCGCCTGGCGCGCTGCCTCGACGGTGGAACCGTCCGCTAATGTCGCATCCTTCAGCGCTTCAACATCCGCAGGGCGTGAGGCAAGTATGATCGCGGCCACGGCGTCTGCGAAGGATTTGAAACCGGAATCTTTAGCGACAAAATCCGTTTCGCTGTTGACCTCGACGATCGCTGCCACACCGGTATCGGCGGCGACCACAATCGCGCCATCAGCCGCCACACGACCTGCTTTCTTGTCAGCTTTGGCAGCACCGCTTTTACGCATCAGTTCAACGGCGGCCTCGATGTCGCCTTGGCACTCGACCAGGGCTTTCTTGCACTCCATCATGCCAGCGCCTGTGCGCTCGCGAAGCTCTTTAACTAGCGCTGCGGTAATCTGCATCGGTTTTATCCTCGTACGGGAAATACATTAGTCACTCCTGGAAAAACAACGGCGGGGCACCCGCACCTTATCAGGCAGTGTGCTCCCGCCGTCCATAGACTTGACTTACGACTCGTCAGCCGATTGGGCAGGTTCTTCGGTGCTTTCCTCCGCCTTCTTGGCGGGGGCGGCCTTTTTCTTAATCACCGCCTTTTTCTTGGTGACGGGCTTTTTGGGTTCCGCGGTTTCGGCCGATTTGCGGGGTTTGGTGTCCGCGTGGCCTGCGATATTGCCCTCTTCGTCGAGTTCGATGAATTCGTCCGCGGCTCCGCCCACTTGGGTCATGCTCAAACGACCTTCGATCACCGAATCAGCGATCCCCTTCACATACAGTTCAATGGCACGCATCGAATCGTCATTGCCAGGGATAATGTAGTCGACGCCGTCGGGAGGATTGTTGGAATCGACCACGCCCACTACCGGAATACCCAGTTTCGCAGCCTCTTTGACAGCAATGTCTTCGTGACCCACGTCGACGATGAAGAGCACATCGGGCAGGCTCGGCATATCTTTGATGCCTCCCAGACTGCTTTCAAGTTTCTGCATCTCGCGGCGCAGCCCCAGTTGCTCCTTTTTATTGAAGCGTTCGATGGCTCCGCTCTGCTCCATGGCTTCAAGGTCTTTGAGCCGTTTGATCGACTGTTTGATGGTCTTGAAATTGGTGAGCATGCCGCCCAGCCAGCGTTGATTTACATAGGGCATCTCGCAACGCTTGGCCTGCTCGGCCATGATCTCGCGGGCAGCACGTTTGGTGCCGACGAAAAGCACCGATCCGCGCTGCGAAACGACCTTGCTGATAAAGTTAGTCGCTTCCTTGTACAGCGGGAGTGTTTTTTCCAGATTCAGAATATGGATTTTATTGCGTTCCCCAAAGATGAAAGGTGCCATCTTGGGGTTCCAGTAACGGGTCTGGTGACCGAAATGCACGCCAGCTTCCAGCATCTGGCGCATAGACACAGTTGCCATGGTAATACTCCAAATTGTATGGGGTTAGGCCTCCACACGTCCCATGCGCCGACCTGAAGCCCTGAGGCTCAGGCACCCCGCCGCATGTGTCGACGTGTGTGTGGGTTTAGTGCCGCTACCCCGCGCGGGGGATCGTCGCAGCGCGCGCTTTATACCATACCCCGGCCTAAACGGCCAATGGCCCGCCATACCGGGGACTGCTACCATAGCTCGATCCCGGCCCACCGATCGTTCTGAACCGCATGAGCGTTACCATTAAAACCCCTGAAGAAATTGGGAAAATGCGTGCCGCAGGGCGGCTCGCCGCTCAGGTTCTTGACATGATTGGTCCGTATATCGAGCCCGGTGTAACCACCGAGGCGCTGGACCAGATCTGCCACGACTATATGGTCGACGTACAGCGGGTTGTTCCGGCACCCCTTAACTATCATGGATTTCCGAAATCGATCTGCACCTCGGTGAATCATCAGGTATGCCACGGGATACCAGGGCCGCGAGAGCTGAAAAAGGGCGACATTATCAATGTCGATATCACGGTCATCAAGGATGGATTCCATGGCGATACCAGCCGTATGTTCATCGTTGGAGAGGCATCGATTCTGGCAAAGCGCGTTGTGCGTATCGCCCGGGAGTGCCTCAATTTGGGCATTGAAATGGTGCGACCGGGCGTCCGGCTGGGAGATATCGGGGCGGCGATCCAGCGCCACGCCGAGACGCAGCACTGCTCGGTAGTAAGGGAGTATTGCGGCCACGGGATCGGTCGCGCCTTTCACGAGGAGCCGCAAGTGCTCCACTACGGACAGGCGGGAACCGGACTGGTGCTGGAGCCGGGAATGACGTTCACAATAGAACCCATGATCAACAGTGGCAAACGCCACGTGAAGGTACTGCCCGACGGCTGGACCGTGGTGACCAAGGACCGCAGCCTCTCAGCACAATGGGAGCATACGATTCTGGTCACCGATGACGGCCACGAAATCCTCACGCTGAGTAACTGAGCGCTACCGCTCCACGCCCGCCATGACCGCGCAACTGCCCGATCCCACAGTCGCCACGGTCGATCATCCGATATTCGCTGAAGCCAGCTTCGATCTGGCGCTGGCGGCCACAAAGAAACCGATACCGCTGTTTCGCAAGGCGCTTGCTGCGGGCGACAAGGCACTGCGGGACCGTTTTCTCGCCGGTGTCCCCGCCAGCGAACTGGTGCCCCAACGCGCCGTCTTCATAGATCAGTTGCTGGTACGTGCCTGGGGGCTGCATCTGGCGGACAGTGGCGCTGATATCGCGTTGATCGCCGTGGGAGGTTATGGACGGGGCGAGCTGCACCCGGCCTCCGATATCGACGTCATGATCCTGCTGCGCGGCGAGGATCACGACCGGTTCCGCTCCCCGATTGAAGACTTCATCACGCTGCTTTGGGATATCGGTCTCGAGGTGGGGCACAGCGTGCGTTCGCTGACAGAGTGCGTGACCGAATCGCAAAAGGACATCACGGTCGCCACCAATCTCATGGAAGCGCGGTTGCTGGCAGGAACGACGGAGCTCATGGATCAGCTCAGTGAGGCGGTTGGCCCCGATCACCTCTGGCCAAGCCGCGAATTCTTCGAGGCCAAGTGGCGCGAGCAGCAGGAGCGCTATGTCAAATACCACGAAACCGCCTACAACCTGGAGCCCAACATCAAGGAAGGACCCGGCGGTCTGCGCGATATCCAAATGATCGGTTGGGTGGCCAAGCGCTATTTTCGCGCCAGCGCGTTGCACGACCTGGTAACCCGCAACTTCCTCACCGAATCCGAGTATCGCGATCTGATCGCCCGCCAGAACTACCTGTGGGATATCCGCTTCGCCCTGCACATACTCACCGGGCGGCGCGAGGACCGCCTGCTTTTCGATCATCAACGCGCCTTGGCCCGTCAGTTCGGCTACCAGGATGACGATCACCGCCTTGCGGTCGAAAAGTTCATGAAACGCTACTACCGCACCATCATGGAACTGTCACGCCTCAACGAAATGCTGTTGCAGCTTTTCCAGGAAGTCATTCTGTACGCGGACGACACCAGCGAGCCTGAACCCATCAACCGCCGTTTCCAGGCGCAGCGCGGTTTCATCGAGGTTACCAGCGATGATGTCTTCCGGCGCTTCCCCTATGCGCTGCTGGAGGTGTTTCTGATCATGGAGCAGCGCCCCGACCTCAAGGGGGTGCGCGCCACGACCATTCGGCTCATCCGCAGCCACCGGCATCTGATCAACGATGAATTCAGGCGCGATCTGCGGGCACAGAGCCTGTTCATGGAGATCCTGCGCCAACCACAGGGCATCACCCATGAATTGCGGCGCATGAACCGCTACGGTGTGCTGGCGGCGTATATCCCGGCCTTCGAGAACATCGTCGGGCAGATGCAATATGACCTGTTTCACGTCTACACCGTCGACGAACACACCTTGCGTGTAATACGCAATCTGCGCCGTTTCACGGTCGCCGAGCATTTCGGGGAATTTCCCCATTGCAGCGAAATCAGCCAGCGCATTCCGAAGATGGAACTGCTCTATCTCGCAGGATTGTTCCACGATATTGGCAAGGGTCGCCGTGGGGATCACAGCAAAATCGGCGCCGACGAAGCACTTCGGTTCTGTGAAGAGCACCACCTGAGCGCTTACGACGCCGGCCTGGTCTCCTGGTTGGTGGCCAATCACCTGGTCATGTCCCTGACCGCACAGCGGCGCGACATCAGCGATCCTGAAGTCATAACGGCATTTGCACATACCATGGGCGATCAGGATCACCTCGATTACCTGTTTCTGTTGACGGTTGCCGATATCCGGGCCACCAACCCCACCATCTGGAACTCGTGGAAGAACACGTTGCTTCACGACCTCTACACGCGGACCAAACGGGCGCTGCGCCGCGGCCTGGAGATCCCGATCGATCGCGACGACCGTCTGCGTGGCATTCGCGCCATGGCCCGTGCGCAACTGCGCCGCGAGGGCCTGAGCAACGAGGAGATCAACAGCCTGTGGCGGCACGTGCACGAAGAGTATGTCCTGCGTTGCTCGGTCGACGAATTGGCGTGGCAAACCAAGGCCATAGTACGCACCCCGCGCGAGGAGTTACCCCTGGTTCTGGTTCGTCCGCACGAGAAACAGGGCGGCACCGTCATCTTCATCTACACCCGCGACAGCGACCGCGTCTTCGCCCAGACGACCTCAATGCTCGATCAACTGGCATTGACCATCGCGGATGCGCGCATCATGCCGACGAACAATGGTTACACGCTTGACACCTACCTGGTGCTCGACGAATCGGGAACACCGGTGACGGATCCTTTCCGGCTCGATGAGATTCGCGACCAGCTGCGTCGGATGCTGGCGGCTCCAGACCAACCCATCCCACCCATCCGGCGTCGCATTCCGCGCCAGCTAAAGCACTTTACCATGCCCTCGGAGATCCATTTCAATCTCGACGAACCCAACAACCGAACGGTGTTGGAATTGTTTACCTCCGATCGGCCGGGGCTGCTCTCATCGGTGGGCAAGGCGTTCGCCGAGTGTGGCGTGCGCCTGAAAAACGCCAAAATCGCCACCTTCGGGGCGCGGGCCGAGGACATCTTCTACATCACGGATAACAAAAACCAGCCGCTCAGCAGTCCGGCGCAGTTTCAATGTCTCACCGACGCCATCCATCGCTATCTGGACGGCTAGTTTGCGCACCCGGGGCTGCGGCGCCCCGAAACGTAGGCCGCTGCGACGATGAGTGCCCCACCCAGCCACTCCCTGCCATGCAACAGCTCTCCCGCCAACCAGTAGGCACTCAGTGCCCCCGCGACCAGTTCGAACAGCAGGATGATCGAAGAGCGTTGGATCGGCAGATGGGTGACGCCATACTGCAATGATAAGGTCATCAACGTCATACCAAACAGTCCCAATGCCCCTGCCCCCAACCAGACGCCGTTGGGCACTGCGGGCAGTTCGGCCCCGCTTAACACCAGCCACAGCAAAGCAATACCCACCACACCCAGCCAGGCAGTCGTTGTCTTCACCCCGATCGATACGCTTTGCAGCCGTCGCACCAGCACGTTGTTCAGGCCGAATGTGAAGCCGCTGGAGAGTGCCAGCCAATCGCTGCGCTCGCGCGGCCAAGGCAGGCCAATGGCGGGATCCCACAGCATCACCGCGGCCCCACCGATGGCCAGGGTGAGCACCACCAACGCCGTGGGGGTGATGCGTTCGCCAACCAACCAGTGTCCCAGTAGAACCGCCCACAGGGGCGCCAGATAGAAGAGCAGCAGCACCCGCACCACGGTCCCATCCAGCACCGCGAGGATAAAAGCGACATTGCACCAGCCGCTGGAAAGCGCCAGCGCCAGCAACCAGGACAGGTGACTGCGCCATGCCCGTCCTGCACCCCGCACTATCAAAGGGACGGCACAAAGTGTTGCGAGATACATCACCAGCGACGACCACAAACCGCTAAGTCCCGCCTCTTCCAGCAGGCGCAGTGGATACCAGACCACGCCCCAGAGCGTCGCGCACAGCAGAAGACTGCCAACCGGGAGCCATACACCTTGGGACGGCGCCTGGCCATCGCCTATACTACGGCGCGTTGTCATCGACCCTTCGCCACCCTGATTGGCCACGCATGAACCCCGATCTCAATCGACTGCAACCCTATCCCTTTCAGCGCCTCAACGAACTGCTAAGCGGCGTCACACCCAACCCCGAGTTCGCACCCGTTAACCTCTCGATCGGTGAACCCAAACATCGACCGCCGGGATTCGTGATCGAAGATCTCATCGGCCACCTGAACGGACTGGGGAGTTACCCACTGACCAAGGGGATACCGGAGTTGCGTAATGCCATCGCAGACTGGCTGATTCGGCGATTCAACCTCAAGACGGGTTCCGTCGATCCCGAACTGCACATACTCCCGGTGGCCGGTACACGCGAGGCGCTGTTCGCCTGCGCACAGGCGATGATCGATCGCTCAACCAATCCGCTGGTGGTGATGCCGAACCCCTTTTACCAGATCTATGAAGGAGCCGCACTGTTGGCGGGCGCGGAACCCTACTTCCTCAACACCACCGCCGAAACGGGCTTCCTGCCCGATCTGAACGCAGTGCCGGAACGGGTGTGGGACCGCTGTCAACTGCTCTATCTGTGCTCGCCTGGCAACCCGTCGGGCGCTGTCGCCGACCTCGAGACGCTGCAGCGTCTGATCGATCTGGCGGATCGTCACGATTTCATCATTGCCTCCGATGAGTGCTATTCGGAGATCTATCAGGATGAAACCGCTCCCCCACCGGGATTGCTTGCCGCGGCGGCGGGCCTGGGTCGTGACGATTACGCGCGCTGCATCGTCTTTCACAGTCTTTCCAAGCGTTCCAATCTGCCGGGTCTGCGATCGGGGTTCGCCGCGGGTGACGCGCGTCTAATCGAACGTTTTCTGCTCTATCGCACCTATCATGGTTGCGCATTACCTCCGCCCACCCAGTCAGCCAGTGTCAGCGCCTGGCGCGACGAAAGACACGTGGTCGAAAACCGCACGGCCTATCGCGCCAAATTCGATGCCGTTCTGGAGGTGCTTGGCGACACGTTGGAACTCTATCGCCCGCCGGCGAGCTTCTACCTTTGGCCGCGAACGCCTATCTCCGACACGGTGTTCGCCCATCGCTTGTTTGCCGAGTACAATGTGCGCCTTCTTCCAGGCAGTTACCTGTCGCGCAACGCCCACGGCGTCAATCCCGGCACCAACCGGGTGCGTATGGCGCTGGTGGCGCCGCTGGAGGAGTGCGTTGCAGCCGCAATCCGCATCCGTGATTTCGTGGCGGCGCTGTGAGCGTCGCGCTTCCCGCAATCGAAAAGACGTTGGCAATATCTTTGGAGAATCGTGAATGACTGACCTGCAGAACACCATCGAAAAGGCCTTCGAACACCGTGCGGAACTCAATCCGCATAACGCCGACCCCGCCCTTCGCGAAGCGGTGGCGGAGGCGCTCAATCTGCTCGATACCGGCAAGGCGCGGGTGGCCGAGCAACGGGGCGTGGGTGAATGGGTGGTGAATCAGTGGTTGAAAAAGGCGGTATTGCTCTCCTTCCGGCTGGAGGAGAACCGTGTCATGCAGGGAGGATTCACCCATTACTACGACAAGGTGGCACCCAAATTTGCCGATATGGGCAAGGCGGAGCTGGCCGCCAGCGGCGTGCGTGTGGTACCCCCCGCCATGGCGCGCCGCGGGGCCTACATCGCGCCGAATGTGGTATTGATGCCCTCCTATGTCAACATCGGCGCCTATGTCGACAGCGGAACCATGGTCGATACCTGGGCCACCGTGGGCTCCTGCGCGCAGATCGGCAAGAACGTCCATCTCTCCGGCGGCGTCGGTATCGGCGGGGTTCTGGAACCGCTGCAGGCCAGCCCGACGATCATCGAGGACGACTGCTTCATCGGCGCCCGCTCCGAAGTCGTTGAGGGCGTGATCGTGGAGAAGGGCTCCGTCATCTCCATGGGCGTCTACATCGGGCAAAGCACCAAAATCTACAATCGCGCAACGGGCGAAACCAGCTTCGGGCGCATTCCTGCCGGTTCCGTAGTGGTCTCCGGCAATCTACCAGCCCAGGACGGCAGCCATAGCCTCTACTGCGCGGTGATCATCAAACAGGTGGACGCCAAGACCCGCAGCAAGGTCGGCATCAACGAACTGCTGCGCCAGGATTGAGTGGTAGTGAACGCATCCCCTCGCCTGTTGCGGCTGTTCCTGAACGCACCTGGACGCGTTCACAAACCCTGATGTCCGCCACCCTGAAGTTGACCCAGGAGCTGATTCGGCGTCCCTCCGTGACACCGGACGATGCCGGCTGCCTGGAGTTGATCGCCGCACGCCTGGACACCGTCGGGTTCCACATCGAGCGCATGGATCACGGGGACGTGAGCAATCTCTGGGCGCGGCGCGGGACGGAGGCGCCGCTGCTGGTACTCGCCGGTCACACCGATGTGGTGCCACCCGGACCGGCCGAACGCTGGGTTGCGCCACCCTTTGAGCCAACGATTCGCGACGGCATGCTCTACGGACGTGGCGCCGCGGACATGAAGGGCGGCATTGCCGCAATGGTTACCGCCTGCGAAGAATTCATCGCCGCACACCCCGATCATCGAGGATCCATCGCGTTTTTGCTGACCAGCGACGAAGAGGGCCCTGCCATCGATGGCACCGTCAAGGTTGTCGAGGCGCTGCAGGCACGCGGCGAATACATCGACTGGTGCCTTCTGGGTGAGCCTTCCTGCGAGATGACGCTGGGCGATGTCGCCAAAAACGGCCGTCGCGGGTCACTCAATGTGCATCTGCGCATCAACGGCGTCCAGGGCCATGTCGCTTACCCCGACAAGGCCGACAATCCGGTGCACCGCTTCGCACCGATACTGGCGGAACTGACGACCACCGAATGGGACTCTGGCAACGAGTTTTTCCCACCCACCAGTTTTCAGGTGGCCAATATCAACGCCGGCACCGGCGCCGACAACGTCATACCGGGCCACCTGGACGTCCAAGCCAACTGGCGCTACTCCACGGAACAGACCTTCGAGGGGTTACGCGCACGGCTCACCGAGTGCCTGAATCGGCACGAAGTGGATTACGAGGTGAAATGGAAGTCCTCCGGTTTACCCTTCATCACGCAACCGGGCGAACTGACCGCGGCTCTCCAGGCGGCGGTGCGTACCGAACTTGGCGTGGAATGCCGGCTTTCGACCGCTGGCGGAACATCCGATGGCCGATTCGTCGCCCCCACCGGATCGCAAGTGGTCGAGTTCGGCCCCCTCAACGCCACTATCCACAAGGTCAACGAATGCGTGGCCGTGGACGATCTGGACACCCTGTCGCGGACCTACCGGAGGGTGTTGGAGAATCTGCTGCTCACTTGAGCCTCGACAACATGTCCGTGGATCCCGATGCGCAAACCCCGGCACTGTGTCGTTACTCGATCAGGCGAAGATATCCACTCCCATCACATCGTGGAGGAACGCCCTTTCTTCCTCGCGTCTGGTTTCGACATAGGCGTCCAGCGCCTGTCGGCTGCGCAGCGGTAATACCGTCCGCCCGTCCTGGGGTTCTGCCTGTCCGCGCAGTTGCGCAAACCGCCGCAGCGAATCGACCACCTCCGCCTGGCTGGTGGCGTATTGGCGGGCGGCACGCGACTCGGGTAGCTGTTGCTGCGCCTCCGGATCGGGCCCGGGCAGGCGCGGGGAACGCCCCGAATCCACTCGTGGGCGCGGAGCGGGTAGTAGAGTGGCATTGGTGGAACTGATTTGCATGGTGCCAGACACCTGCCCCTGGTTCAGGTCAATCGCGCCCGATTATCACTCAAACTCCCCCTCTCCCGGTGCAGACTGCTTCTCGAATCGGTGTTCAGCCGGTCGCCGGGTTACCGGCCGATTGGCCGTTTCCCCGTGGGGTTAGCGGGCGCACCTGCTTCCCGACCGCGTAGCGGTGCGCGCTTATCAGCGTTCAAAGCACGCGGCGCCACCGCACCGCGGGCGATGTCATTGGGATCGTAAGAGCAGACCCGGCTGCCACCCGCGCCTTCCTTGCAGCACATCGCTGTGGTCTCCGGTCGGCCATTTATCGAACCCTTGCTGCAGGACACTATGCCGCCGTTGAGGGCGCATGCATTCAGAAACTCCAACGAGGCACAACTCATATCCGACCCCTTGGGCGCGGCGCCCACCGTCACCACCCACAACAGGCACAGCACCCCACCTGCCAGTAAACACTTTTTCATCGTTTCTCTCCCTGTTGTTTGTTATTGGTCATTTCATAACAGGCACAATGGCGATGCCTGCCCGGGCGGGCTAGCGGTCGGTGTGGCCCGACCGCGGTCCGCCGGGAACTTGCAGACCGACACCCGATCAAGGTGCCTGAACCACCCTGTTGCGCAGATAGACCGGTAGGGCCTGGTCGGCGGCCACGGTATTGCCAGCGCTCCATTCCCTGACCGCCAATCGCGCAATGGAACGCGCACGCGGAAAGGTCTCGGCAGCAACACCGGCCAAGCGCTGTTCCAGGCGATCGCGCAGCTGTACGCCATAGACATCCCATCCCGATCCTGCGCCAAACCAGGTTTCCGAGTCGGGGATAACCACTCTTGCGGCATCGGTTACCTGTTCATCTCCAACGGCAACCGCGTAGCCTTGATCACCGCACCGATAGATTCCCCAGTAGAGTTCTCCCATCCGCGCATCAATCGCAGCCAGGATCCGCGTCTGATTGCTGTAATCTATTGCATCCTGCGCCAACGCCGCCAACGACGAGACCGGGATCACCGGCAGGTCGGCCCCGAAAGCGATTCCCTGTACGACCCCCGCCGCGATACGGACACCGGTGAAGGCCCCCGGACCACGCCCAAAGGCGATGGCGTCGAGTTGCTGCGGTTTCAGTTCCGCCACGGCGAGCAGTTCATCCACCATACCGAGGATCAGCCGGGCATGCGCCCGCGGCGCGATCTCGTAGCGTTCAGCGATTTCACCGCCGATCAGCAACGCCGCTGAGCAGGCTTCGGTGGATGTCTCGACTGCGAGGATGCTTGGGTCCGCCATGACCTCGATGTTCTCGTTCATTGTCAATCGATACTAACTCGAAACCGCTTCGTTCAACGCGGTCAGATGATGGCGTGGATCGTTGAAGAAACGCCTGACATCGTCAATCGCCTGCGTGACCGGCATGGGTGGCAGGCTTTGGCGAAAGACACGACCATAGGATTTGGTGCGCAAACGCGGATCGCAGACAACCAGAACGCCCGAATCCTCTTCATCGCGAATCAGACGCCCCACACCCTGTTTCAGGCCGATGACCGCCTGCGGCAGCTGGTAGTCGCGAAAAGGATTGCCTCCCGCCTCCCGCAGTGCCTTGATACGCGCCTCCAGGACCGGATCGCCGGGTGAGGCGAACGGCAGCCGGTCGATGATGACGCAGGAGAGCGCCGGGCCGCGTACATCCACACCTTCCCAGAAACTGGCGGTACCCAGCAGTACCGCGTTGCCGGCCGCACGAAATCGATCCAGCAGTTCACCCTTGGGGGCACTTCCCTGCACCAGTAGCGGGAAATCGATACGATCCTTCAGACGATCGTGAGCCTCCTGGAGTGCACGATGACTGGTGAAGAGCAGGAAGGCTCGACCGCCACTCGCTTCCAGTATCGGCAACGCGCACTCCACCACGGCACGCGTATAGCCAGGATCATTGGGCTCCGGCAATTGAGGCGGCAGATAGAGCAGCCCCTGGCTGGCGTAATCGAAAGGGCTCTCCCAGCGGCCGGAGGTGAAGTCCTCGAGCCCAAGTCGACGGGCGAAGTGCTCGAAACGCCCGCCCACCGCCAGTGTCGCCGAGGTAAAGATCCAGGCCCGCTCCGCAGCCTTGAGATAAGCCTGAAAAGGCTCAGCGACGTCGAGTGGCGTCAGGTTCAGGTTGAACCCTCGCCGGGTGGTCTCAAACCATTGCACATAGCCTGCAACGGCCGTACCCGACAAGGTGGCAAGCAGACCGCGCAGCTCATCACTGCGACGCCAGCAGCTCTCCAACCCCTTGCCGCGTGCTGCATGGGCTTCCAACTCCTGGCGTAGCGCCACCAGCCCTTCCAGTACGCGGGCGACACCGACGCTCACCGCGGGCAGGTCGCGGACGGCATCCCAGGGGCCCCGTCGCGCCTCACGGCCAAAGGCGAGACGCATATCGCGCGTCGCCTTCTCGAGCTGACAGGCGGCATCCTCGATACCCCGGGCATCCGGTGCATCGCGCAAACGCTCGGTGATTGCATCATTCGCCAGTTCCTCCAGCCGCCGCGCGCTCAACGATTGACCAAAGTAACTCGCGGCTATTTCGGGCAGCTGGTGGGCCTCGTCCACGACAACGGCATCGGCGCTCGGCAGCAACTCGCCGAAACCGTTTTCCCGTAACGCCAGATCGGCAAACAGCAGATGGTGATTGATCACCACCAGATCGGCTTCCAGCGCCCGCTTGCGCGCCTTATAGAGAAAGCAGCGCTGCAGGTGTTCGCACTCCTGCCCCAGGCAGTTGTCGGTAGTGGACGTGACGCGAGCCCAGAGATAGGAGTCCTCGGGGATACCCTCCACCTCTGCGATGTCGCCATCCTGCGTACGTCCTGACCAGGCTTGAATACACTGGAAGTGGCTCGCGTCTTCGCGGCGTGCAAAGCGTCCCTCGGCGGCCGTAACTTGCATGCGGTGCTGGCACAGATAATTGGACCGCCCTTTGAGCAGCACCGCCTGCACCGGGATACCCAACGCCTCGCGCACGCGTGGCAGGTCGCGATGAAAGAGCTGATCCTGCAGATTGCGGGTGCCGGTGGAGATCAGAACACGCAGGCCCGAACGCAGCGCGGGGACCAGATAAGCGAAGGTTTTTCCGGTTCCGGTACCGGCCTCGCATATCAGGATATCGGCGTTCTCCAGCGTGCGCTCCACCACCTCGGCCATTTCGCTCTGCGCCTGCCGTGGCGTATAGCGCTCCAGCTGCCCGGCAATGGGGCCATCAGCGGCGAACAGTTCGCGCAGGGAAGCGTCAAAGTGGCTCACAACGGTGGACCTACTTGCGGAGGTCTGAATCGGCCGGTCGGTTTTCCCAGCCTTGGGGATCGAGTCCCGTATCGCGATCCCAAACCAGCCGCGAGATCATCTTGAATTTGGCCACCGAGAGGGCGCCGCGTTTTGCACGTGCGCTGCTGGTCTGTTCAGCCAATGCGGCCATGATCTCATCACGCGCGGCTTCGTAGATTTCGAAGGGCTGGTATTCGTCGTCCATCAACACCAGCACCAGGCAGTCCCAGGCCTCACCGCTGCTCAATTGCCCGATACGCTGCCCGCCTTTGGCTTCGTCAAAGATCACGCGCCCCTTGATCTGAATTCGCTTGCCGTCGCGTGCCCCGCGACCGATCGCATCATAGCCGCCGGCACCTGGAGTCAAATCCAGGTCGAGCAGACGAGCCGCATCATGCAGAGCGATCTCGATGCTTACGCCGGGTAAAGGCTTCCCGGTTGCCCGCCGGTAGTCGGCGGCCAGGCGGCGCGCCTCACCGATCAACTTATCGAGCGAGTAGACTGCGGGCTGTTCTTTTTTGTCTTCATCACTCACGGTAGTTTCCAGCCTGGCGCAAGGCCTCGGCGGCTCCGGCAGTATCACCCCTCTGGTAGCGGGCCTGGGCGATCAATCGCCAGCTTTTTTCGATCAACACGGGATTGGCTACCGCCAATGCCTTGGCTTTCATGGCGAGCTGTTCCGCTCTTTCCGGCATCGCCATCGCAAGACGCAACTCAGCCAACCGCAACCAGAGGCGCGGGTTGCGCGGCTCTATGCGCAGCGCCCTCTCCACAGTGGCGACCGAGCGCTCCAACTGCCCGCCCGAACGTTGGTTGTCAGCCTGGTCGAGCAGCGCCACCACCGCGGGCGACTCCTGGGTCGCAGGCGCCTGAACGGGTGTCGACAGATCACTGACGGGCGCCGCAATGGCGGTGGTATCCAAGTGCCTATCCTGCGCATCGGGCGCCACACCCGCACACCCGGCGAGCAGCGCGAGCAGGATCGCGGCAAGCCCCTGCAGCGGCGATCTTGGTCGCCCGTCATTCATCCCATTCCACCACATCAGCTCCGTAACCGGACTAACCATATCGGGTTCTGGGGAGGATGCAAGGGTCACCAGGGGGTCGCGCAAGGCGCCTGCTGGCGCGGCTCGCTGCCGCGAACGAATGGCAGCCAGTCGCTCCGCTCACAGCGGTCGTTGGCGATCAGGCCGGAGTCACGATCGACACGCGCCCACTCTATGCCTTCCGGGGGCAGCAACTCCAGAGGCCGGAGCGGCAACCGCGCCATCAGTTCACCCCAGATCCGCATCGCCCCGCTGCTGCCGGTCAGTCCGGTGGGTTCATTGTCATCACGCCCTACCCACACCACGGCGACATGATCGGTCGTATAACCCGCAAACCAGCTGTCTCGCATCCCATCGGTGGTGCCTGTCTTGCCCGCGATGGCCGCGTTGGGAGATATCTGCTCGGCAAGCTGTTTGGCGGTCCCAACACTTACCACCTGCTGCAATACGGACGAGACCAGGAAGACCGCCCTGGGATCGGCGGCTTGCTCCACCACCAGAGGATAGCGTTGCAGTGGTTGGCCATCCGCGGAGAGCACCTCCCGGATGCCTCGTAACGGCGTCGCAAAACCGCCATCAGCGAGGCTTTGATAGATCTGGCCCACCTCCAGCGGTGTCAAGGCGGCAGCCCCTAAGAACAGTGAGGGATAAGGATCGAGCGAACGACGGGCACCCAGTTGGCGCAAGCTGTTGAGAACGCGCTCCATGCCGAGGTCCATTCCCACTCGCACCACCGGCACGTTATAGGAGTTCGTCAAGGCATCCCGTAACGTGACAGCCCCCCGATACTCGCCATCAAAGTTCTGCGGCGACCAGATAGTGCCATTCTGTCCCTGGATGCGGATAGGCGAGTCATCGATCCGGGTGGCGAGATGGTAACGATCCGGTTCGCTGAGGGCAGCAAGATAGACCACCGGTTTGATAAGCGATCCGATCGGCCGGGCGGCATCCAGCACACGGTTGAAACCGGGGTAACGGGGTTCGCTGCCACCCACCAGGGCCAGCACCTCACCACGTTCACGTGCGCTGACCAGCAATGCCGTCTCCAGCGTACCGGCAGACAGATTGCTGCGCCGCTCGAGACGCCCCATCCATCGGGCGACCGCGCGTTCAGCCTGCGCCTGCACCACCGGGTCCAGGGTGGTGAAGATGCGCAGTCCCTCTGAGGTGAGGTCCTCTTCGCGATAGAACTGACGCAACTGGCGACGCACCAGATCCATGAAGCCGGGATAGGGTGTGGCTCCCCCGGCGGGGCGCTCGCCGATACCCAAGGGTTGCTTCTGCAGCCGCTTCGCCTCGGCGCTGTCCAGCAGCCGTTGCCCGGCCATTTGCCGCAGAACCCGGTTGCGTCGCTCGAGCGCGCGCTGAGGATGACGCCAGGGGTCGTAGTAGGAGGGACCGCGGACAAAACCGATCAGGGTGGCCAGTTGTGCCGCATCGAGCTGCTCGATCGGTCGTCCGAAGTAGAACCGGGAAGCGAGCCCGAAGCCATGAATCGCGTAGCGCCCCCGCTGGCCCAGATAGATCTCATTGAGGTACGCCTGCAGAATCTCGTCCTTGTCGTAATGCCACTCCAACAGGAGCGCCATCAGCGCTTCGTTGGACTTGCGCCAGAGCGTGCGCTCAGGTGTCAGAAAAAAGTTCTTCACCAGCTGCTGCGTGACAGTGCTGGCGCCCTGAACGAGACTGAGCGCGCGCAGATTGGCCCAGGCGGCACGCGCTATGGCGCGTAAATCGATGCCGGAATGCTGGTAGAAATTGCGATCCTCGACCGCCAGCAGTCCCTGAATCAGCAGCGGCGGCACATCGGCGAGTCGGATCAGTACGCGGTCCTCCCGGTGCGCCGGGTAAATGGCGCCAATCTGGGGTGGATCGAGTCGCGCTATGGGCAATGCCGCACCAAAGGTGTCAGGTCCCACGGCGCGAAGCACACCACCGTCGAATTGGATGCGCAGGCGGCGCGCCGGCTCTTCAGCGTCCCAGAATCTGAACTGGCGAGTATGCACATGGAGGGTATTACCCGCGCGGTGATACTCGCCCGGCCGCTGGGGATTGGTCACGGAGCGGTACTCGAGCCGCTGCAGCTCTTCCGTCAATTGTTCTATCGAGATCGGTGCGCCGGCAAAAAGCTCCAGCGACCGCGCATAGACGCGCGCCGGCACCGCCCAGCGCCGACCCTCGAAGGCGCCGCGTATTTCGAAATCCAGATAAACGGCATAGCCGGCGAATGTCATCAACCCGATCAGCACGATCCACCCCGCGCTGCGCCAACGCCGCGGAGCCGGGGCGCGTCGGGTGCGTGGTTTTCGTCTTTTTCTCTTTGCCACTACCTGTTCCGAATTCGATACGACAGCATTTCGCTACCGTGCTAGATTGACGTCGCTATGACCGCCGCATCTCAACCCGAGTTCATTGCAGCCCTGATGCAACCCGGCATCCTGGCGGACGCTGGCGAACCCGTTGAGTTGATCGAAACCCACATTTCCTGGGTGCTCCTCGCGGGCAATTGGGCTTATAAAATCAAGAAACCGCTTGACTTGGGTTTTCTCGATTTTTCCACGCTCGAAAAGCGGCGTGCAGCCTGCGAGGCGGAACTGCGACTCAACCAACGCTTGGCCCCCCGCCTCTATGAGGCAGTGGTAGCCATCACCGGAGCTGCACACTCGCCCCGTGTCGAGGGCAAGGGAGTGCCGTTGGACTATGCGGTTAAAATGCGTCGCTTCCCGCAATCGCAACTCCTCGACAGGCTGCAGGAAAATGGTCAATTAACCGCCGCACTCATCGACACCGTCACCGACGAAATCGCCCGCTTTCACCAGCAGTTGGAGCCCGCGCCGACGGATTCGCACTACGGTACGCCTGAGCAGATCTGGGCTCCCGTCGAGCAGAATTTCCTGCAGATCGATGGAACACCGCTGGCCATGCCTCAGCGCGAGCGCCTCGAGCGCTTGCGGGACTGGAGCGGGCGGGAGCATACCACGAAGCACGATCTCTTTTCGCGACGCCGGGCGGAGGGGCATATCCGCGAATGCCACGGCGATCTGCATCTGGGCAATATAGTCGCCCTGGAGCAGACGGTGGTGCCCTTTGACTGTCTCGAATTCAACCCTGATCTGCGCTGGATCGATACCCTGAGCGAGATCGCCTTTCTGATCATGGACCTCGATGATCGAGGCGAAACATCGCTCGCTCATCGTTGTTTGAATCGGTATCTGGAAGTGACAGGCGATTACCGCGGCATGGCTGTCCTGCCATTTTATCTCGTCTATCGCGCACTGGTGCGCGCCAAGGTAAATGCCATCCGCAGCGGTCAGCCTGGTGTATCCCGGGATGAGCGACAAGCAGCCTTGAGTGCGGGGGCCAGATACCTCGAATTGGCCTCTCGATATATTGAGCCGGCGGCACCGCACCTCTATCTCACCCATGGACTATCCGGCAGCGGTAAAACGACGTTGACGCAGGAGTTGCTCGAGAAGGGAGGCATGGTGCGCATTCGTTCCGACGTGGAGCGCAAACGCCTTTCCGGTCTGGAGCAAGAGGCCAGCAGCCGTTCGGCGCTCGGCGCCGGGCTCTACAGCAGGGATACCACGGAGCGCACCTACCTGGAGTTGGAGAACCTGGCGGCTGCGCTGCTGACCGCGGGCTGGTCGGTCATTGTCGATGCCACCTTTCTTCGCGTTGATCAACGGACGCCATTCTTCGAGCTTGCGCGGTGCTTGAAAGTGCCGATCACGCTGTTTCATTTTACGGCACCCGTGGATGTCCTGGAGGGCCGCATCAAGCGTCGTCTGCGGGACGCGACCGATGCTTCAGAGGCGACCCTGGAGGTGCTGCACCATCAGATCGCGCAACGCGAATCACTCACCGCACCGGAGCAGTCCTGCGCGGTTGTTATCGACACCCGTGACCCCGCCAGCATGGCGCAGTGGATGACGCGATCATTCCCAGGTGACTCATAGATCAGAGGTATTGTCACCGCCTTTGCGCCGATCGCCAGGGTAGTGCTCCGCGAGCCTCTCAAGATGGCTTTGAATGATGGCGGCCGCTTCCTCAGCCGTATCCACCAGTGTCAAGAGCTCCAGATCTCCGGCATCCAGGCAATGGCGCCGGACTGCCTGCGCGTGCAGCCAATCTATAAGACCTTGCCAGTAGTCTCTTCCCACCATCACGATGGGAAAGTGCCGGATGCGTTCTGTCTGCACCAGGGTAAGGGCCTCAAAGAGCTCATCCAGCGTCCCAAACCCCCCGGGGAAGATGATGAAACCGCAGGCGTATTTGACAAACATAAGTTTGCGTGTGAAAAAATAATGGAAGGTCAGACTGACGTTCTGGAAGGGATTGGGCGTCTGCTCATGGGGCAGTGCAATGTTGAGCCCGACCGAACGGGAACCGCTATTGAAATTCCCCTTGTTGGCCCCTTCCATGATCCCGGGACCGCCACCAGTGATTACGGATACCCCCATATCCGCGAGCAGCCTTCCGGTTGCCACCGCAGCCTCATAGTAGGGGTTGCCCGGCGGCAGGCGCGAGCTGCCAAATACCGTGACCGCCGGTCCCAGTTCATTCAGCGTTTCGATACCATCGATCAGCTCCGCCTGGATGCGAAACACCCGCCACGCCTCCGATGACTTGAGATCCTCCACCACTCACCTCCCCGTTTTCGTTTGACCGCCTTGCCTACCCCGCCGCGACGCCACTGAGGCTTTTCCGTATACTCGCACCATCGTCACCGGCGAAACCGAAACAGAAACCAACGAACCGATTGCGGAATGCCTCACGTCCTACTAGTCGAACGCTCCGATACCCTGCGCCATGTGCTGACCCGTCTCTTGGAGAACGCCGGTTTTGAGACTGACGCAACCGCCAACTACCTCGAGGCGCATGATCGACTGGTCTCATTGTCGCCCGACCACACACCTTATGACATAGTGCTGCTGGGTTGGCCCAAGCACGGCGAGCCGAATGCTGAACGCCTGCTCGACCGCCTGTTGCGGGATCCCTATCGGCAGACCGGCGTCGCCGTGCTCGCGCAGGAGGTCGAACCCGCCATCCAAGGTTGGTGCACACAACAAGGCAACGCAACCCCGGTTCTGTGGGAGAACTACCGCCAGGTACTCTCCGTGCTCGCGAGTATCGTCGATCGCAGCAGATCGCAGTCGATTTCACCGCCCGCCGCCGATTTGCAGATTCCCATAAGGATCCTGCTGGTTGACGATTCACCCACCGTTCGACGTCACTTCGGCGGACTCCTTTCGGATCACGGCTACTATACGGAAACCGCCTATTCCGTAGAGGAAGGACTGCGCCTGGCGCTGACCAAACCCTTCGATATCGCTATCATCGATTATTTCATGCCCGATCAAAATGGCGATGTGTTGTGCCGCAAGTTGCGCAGCAATCCCCATACCACGCATATCGCCTGTGCCATTCTCACCGCAACCTACGTCGAACAGGTTATTCACGATGCGCTCGAAGCCGGTTCCGTCGAATGCATTTTCAAGGACGAATCCGAAGAACTGTTCATGGCACGGGTTTCCGCGATTTCACGGCTGATTCGGGCACGCAAGTCGGCGGAAGCTGAACGCAAGCGACTCGCAGGCATCCTGGGATCAGTGGGAGACGGCGTTTACGGGGTCGATCGTTCCGGGCGCATCACCTTCATCAACCCTGCGGCGCGACGCATCTTGGGTTACGTGGATTCTCCGACCCAACTGGAAGGACAACTCGCACACGTGCTTTTTCATTTTGCGCATGAGGATGGTACCGCCAGAGTCACCGAACACTGCTTTCTCTGCCGCGCCTACGGAACCGGCAACGAGTTGCACTGTTGGGAGACCGTTTTCTGGAACCGCAGCGGCAAACCACTGCCCGTTGAATGCACCATTTTTCCGCTGCGCATACAAGGCAGGCTCGAGGGATCGGTTGTCGCGTTTCGCGATATATCGGAGCGCAAAGGTATTGAAGAGCTGCGCTGGCAGGCCAATCACGACCCACTTACCGAACTGTACAACAATCGTTACTTCATCGAGCAGGTCGAGGATGAACTTGCCCAACTGCGCCGCGGGAGTGATCGCAGCGCCCTGCTGATCATCGATCTCGATCGTTTCAAGTTCGTCAACGATCTCTCGGGGCATACGGTAGGTGACCATCTGCTGGTAGAGGTGGCGCGGATACTGCGCACACGCCTGCGCGAGTCGGACATACTGGCGCGCATTGGAGGCGACGAGTTCGGCATTCTGCTGCGCAACATCGATCCGCGCAATCTTTACTATATCGCCAACAGTTTCCGCGACGTGCTGAGCGAAAGCAGTTTCAGCTACGGTGGGCGCAGCTTGCGTATTTACGGCAGTGTCGGGGCTGCCCTGCTGAACAAGTCCGTCCAGAGCGCGGAAGAGGCGTTTAAATCCGCTGAACTCGCCTGTCAGATGGCTAAGCGCAGAGGACGCAACCAGACCTATGTAATGCAGGAGCCCGAGGATCCGCCAGGCGTGGCAGCAGACCCAATAGAATCAAGCTGGTCTGAGCGGCTGCGCGAGGCCCTGAGTGGGGATGGCTTTCAACTCTACTATCAGCCCATCCTGGCTATGGCCGACATCGCATGCGACCCTCTTCCCGGCGAGGGGGTGATCTGGAATGCCGATTGCCTCAAGAGCGAACGCGAGCAGATCTTTGAGGTTCTCGTTCGTCTTACCGGCCCTAACGGGGAGATTACGCCTCCCCATGCTTTTCTACCCAGCGCGGAACGATTTGATCTGCTGAAGGACATCGATCTGTGGGTGGTAAGCCGCGCACTCAAGGTGCTGAGCAAGATAAGGCGACGCTATGCGAACGTTGCTTTTTCAATAAACCTCTCATCCCGCACGCTTGAAGATCCCACGTTGCTCGAAATGATCAGGAATCTGCTAGCCGCTACCGACCTCGCGCTTGACGCGGTGATCTTCGAGGTGACCGAGACATCCGCCATAACCAATCTCGCGGCTGCGCAGCGATTCATGGGCGAGTTGCGTCAGTCGGGATGCCGTTTCGCGCTCGATGATTTCGGATCCGGCTTCAGCTCGTTTACCTACCTGAAGCACCTGCCGGTCGATTTCATCAAGATCGACGGTCAGTTCGTTCAAGACATGGTGATAGATTCTGTCGACAGCACCATGGTCACTCATATGAATGAAATCGCGCACACCCTGGGCCGAAAGACCATAGCGGAATACGTCGAGAACCCGCAGGTCTTGCACATGTTGCGGCAGTGCGGGGTGGATTGGGTGCAGGGAAACTACATTTCGCAGCCGCTACCCGATCTCGAATTGCTGGTGGAGGCACACAACCCACTGCAGCCGCAGAAGCAGCTGAGCTGACGGGCATCCCTAGGCAGCCAGGTCACGCGACATCTGCTCCAGTTGATCATTGCCGTTCATTACTCGCTCCAGCAACGATTCAGCCATATCTTCCGCCAGTCCCAATGCTGTCAAAACTGCGCGTGAGAGTTCTCCCGTCGGCGCGTCCCCCATGCCATACCGCTTCAACAGTTGGTCGGTAACGAATGCCAGATTGGCAAGCACGCCATCTTCGGCACGATACGATTCATTATGGTGATGAAGCGCGGCTGCGACGATCTCCTCGGGCAGGTTCCAGGCGCTCAACAAGGCCCCGCCCACATAGCTGTGGCTGGTCTCGCCCCCATTGCCGTTTCCATTACCCAGGACGCGCCTTTCTATGACACCGAGCGGGACATCGGGATTGGCCTCAGCCAGCTTGTTAAGTACGAAAAAGTGCGCCGGGAAGAGGTGTCCCACCAGAAGCTGGCCAAAGTTGTGCAACAGGCCCGCGAGATAGGCCACACCGGGTTTTGGGCGAATTTTTTTAGGAAGAACACTAGCCAGAAGCTGCATCAGAGCAGCACTGTAGACTGAATGACGCCAGAACTCGTGAAGACCGAGCGGTCCGTCATAAGGAATTTTAAAGCCTTTACCGGCGGCGATCCCCACCGTCATGTTCATCACCGTATCGAAACCGAGCACCCGTGAGATCGCTTCGTGCAGGGAATCGATGCGCCCGCGGTAACCGAAGAAAGGCGATCGCGCGTAGCGGATTATCTGGGCTGCAAGGCTGGGATCCTGCTCAACGATGGCGGCCAGGTCGCGGGCGTTTGCCGTTGCATCATTGCGCAGGAGCAAAAGCCGGTGTGCCATTTCCGGCATGGCGGGCAGCTTGTCGACGCCCTTGATCACGGTATCGACATCGCCGACGGGGGTGAGATCCCGCAAGGTATCCCGCACCTCACGGTCCTCAGGCACCAGAAAATCATGCGTCGGCAGCCGCTTCACATTGGATTCGTTGCGCGCGAAAGGTCGCAGTTTCGCGCCGCGCATCAGGTGACGGAAATCCTGATTTGAAACACCTATCAGACACCCTTTGCGGCCCGGCTCAAAGAAGACTTCCGGTACCTGCATGAGGCTCTCGTCGATCATTGTGTGAATATCGTAGCGGGGCCCGAGTGGCGGTACCGAGCCTTCATCGCAATCGGTAAAAAGACGATTGAGCGGCAGGTGGGTGACCGGGGCGAGATTGCGAAGTGTCACCTGACGAAGGGCATTGAAATCGATCATGGCCGTCAACGGCACAACCGCCATCAGGATTCCTTGATCGTCGTGCAGTAGAACGGCCCTGGCGACCTGTTCCGGTGCAATCCCGGCAGATTGAGCAGCCTGCTCCAAGGAGTGTACGCAGGTATGCCTGACTACCTTGTACTTCACCCCCGATTCCTTGAGGGCGTTGGATACCGTTGTGGCAAAATCCATGCGACTGCACCTAACCTATCACGGTTTTCGGTAGTATAAGGCAGGATTTCGAAAAATGCCTTACCGGCCATCTGTGTCCCCGAGCCGATCGTCAGTTTCCTGTTTTCGCCATTGGCACAGCGGGGCCCGCTCCGGACTGCTTTACCGAGGATGCCGTGCAAGGGAGCTGGAGATACACTTGTTCTAATGGATACTAGGCGTTAGTTGATTTCCATGAATCTGGCTTGGATCGACCCTTGCGCGACGCACGATCCCTTTCCGGATGTGGGCCGTGCACTCTCCAATCCCAACGGTCTGCTGGCCGTCGGCGGAGACCTGCAACCCGCACTGTTGCTAACCGCTTATCGCCGCGGCATATTCCCGTGGTACAGCGAGGACCAGCCCGTTCTGTGGTGGTCCCCCGATCCCCGGGCGGTGATCTATCCCAGCGACCTGCATGTGTCGCGCAGTTTGCGGCGTTCGTGCCGCAAACGCGGCTACGTGACAACCTTGGATCACGAGTTTGATGCGGTCATAGCCGCGTGCGCTGCCATACGGATAAATCAGGAAGGCACCTGGATCACGGCCGAAATGATCGACGCTTATCGCGCGCTGGCACGGTTGGGCTACGCTCATTCAGCAGAAACCTGGTTGGAGGATCGACTGGTAGGCGGTATATATGGGGTTGCCATCGGGCGCGTGTTCTTTGGTGAGTCCATGTTTAGCCGTGAGGTCGACGCCTCCAAGGTAGCTTTGGTGCGTTTGGCAGACGAATTATGCCGCCGCGGCTACCGGCTGCTCGACTGCCAGATGCACTCGCCACACCTCGAATCCCTGGGCGCGGTGTCTATCCCGCGTGAGCGTTTTATCCAATTGCTCGCAACCCTGTGTGAGCAGCAGCCGGAGCACCCTCTCGACGGGGCCCTTGAGGAGAGCCGTAGTGAGGCCTGAGCAGATTCGGTCGATTACACTCTATGCCGGTCCAAAGCACGCCTGCGGTTACCTGCCCGGGCGCTCAGCATGCAGCTGGTTCGTCGATCCCGCGCTGCCACTGACTCCCAGCCTGTATGCGCTGTTGCTGGCACAGGGTTTTCGGCGGAGCGGAAGCTTTGTCTATCGCCCGGCATGCCCCGATTGCACGGCCTGCATACCAGTGCGGATACCTGTTGGGTTATTCACCTCGCGGCGCTGGGCAAAGCGCAACCTGAAAAAGAACCAAGATCTTCGCTTGTCTCTTCACAATCTCGGGATCAGCGATAATGCCTTCGAGCTTTACCGGAAATATCAACGCCGGCGCCATCCAGGCGGCGATATGGACTACGCCAATAACTTAGAAGTTGAGGGGTTTCTATACTGTGCGTGGATGGAGCGGATGACGCTGGAATGGCATTTGAACGATCAACTGGTCGCGGTTTCCATACTGGACGAAGTGCCCAACGCCCTCTCCGCCGTGTACACCTTTTTCGATCCGGATCTCGCTGATCGCGGTCTGGGCACTTTTGCCATCCTGAGTGCAATCGCACTAGCCCGGTCGCGAGGGCTGCAATGGCTCTATCTGGGGTACTGGGTCGAGGAGTCACCGAAGATGCTTTACAAAGCCCGATTCCAACCGCTGGAGTGCTATCGGGACCAGCATTGGGCTCTGCTGGGGGATTTTCCGTCGATATAGATGACTTCAACCCTTGTCAATGCCGTGAATATGCCCATAATTACGCGCTGGCAAAGAGAAGTGCACACATACCCCTTCACACGAAGAGTTCTGCGCTTCCATTTTTGGAGATTGGATGGCTAAAGAAGATCACATCGAGATGGAAGGCACAGTCGTTGAGACCCTGCCCAACACTATGTTCCGAGTCGAGTTGGAGAATGGCCACGTCGTGACCGCGCATATCTCGGGGAAGATGCGCAAACACTACATCCGGATACTGACGGGTGACAAAGTGACAGTGCAGCTGACCCCTTACGACCTCACCAAGGGCCGCATCACCTACCGCGCCCGCTGAACCCGCCGCCCGTACTCATCGGTGCGGCACTACCACGCAACGAGCAGCTAAATAGCAGTGGCTGCCGAGGAAAGGCAGCAACAACCTAGGCCCACGTCACTCGTGTACCGGTTGTTTCTTGCCCTCGATTTCAAATTTGAGTTTGGAATCTTCGGCATCCACCAGTACGCTGCCTCCCTGGACCAGGCAACCAAACAGCAACTCTTCGGCCAAGGGCCGTTTGATATGCTCCTGGATGACACGCGCCATCGGCCGGGCACCCATCTTTTCGTCGAACCCATGCTCGGCCAACCAGGCTCTTGCTGGCGCGCTGACCTCTAGCGCGACACCCTTCTCATTCAGCTGAGTTTCAAGCTCGATCAGGAACTTGTCCACGACGCGGCTGACGTTCTCCCGATCCAGTGACTGGAATTGAATAATGGCGTCCACGCGATTGCGAAACTCGGGCGTAAACATCCGCTTTATCGCCTCCATTCCATCAGAGGCATGGTTCTGACTGACGAAGCCGATCGAGGGGCGGCTCATGATTTCGGCGCCGGCATTTGTAGTCATCACCAATACGACGCTACGGAAATCGGCCTCGCGGCCATTGTTGTCCGTCAGCGTGCCGTGATCCATGACCTGCAGGAGCAGATTGAAGACGTCGGGATGCGCTTTCTCGATCTCGTCCAGCAGCAGCACGGCGTGAGGATTCTTGGTGATCGCTTCGGTAAGCAGTCCTCCCTGGTCAAATCCAACATAGCCGGGCGGTGCGCCAATCAGGCGCGATACAGTGTGTCGCTCCATATACTCCGACATATCAAAGCGAATCAGTTCCACACCCATCACCCGCGCCAACTGCCGTGTTACCTCCGTCTTGCCCACACCGGTGGGCCCGGCGAAGAGGAACGCACCTACCGGGCGCTCTTCATGGCCCAGTCCCGAGCGTGACATCTTGATCGCGGTGGCGAGTGTTTCTATGGCTTGATCCTGACCAAAGATCACCATCTTCAAATCGCGTTCCAGGTGTCGCAGTTGTTCCTTGTCGGATGCACTGACGCTCTTCGGCGGAATCCTCGCTATCTTGGCAACCAGATTCTCGATATCGGTCACGCCGATGGTCTTTTTCCGCTTGGAGGGAGGCAGCAGGTGTTGGCTGGCGCCCGCTTCATCAATGACATCGATGGCTTTATCCGGCAGGTGGCGGTCATTGATGTATTTGTGGGAAAGTTCAGCTGCCGCACGAAGCGCTGGTCGCGAGTATTTGATGCCATGGTGTTCCTCGAAACGCGTCTTCAGGCCTTCCAGAATCTTTACGGTATCTTCAACCGAGGGTTCGGATACATCGATCTTCTGGAACCGTCTCGCTAGCGCACGATCCTTTTCAAAAATGCCGCGGAACTCCTGGTAGGTGGTCGACCCAATGCATCTCAGCTCGCCCGACGCCAACATGGGTTTGATGAGGTTGGAGGCATCCATGACGCCCCCTGATGCGGCCCCGGCGCCGATCACAGTGTGGATCTCATCGATGAACAGGATCGCCTTGGGCTCTTTCTTCAATTGCTTGAGAACGGCCTTCAAGCGCTTCTCAAAATCACCCCGATACTTGGTCCCCGCGACCAGCGAGCCGAGATCGAGTGCATAAATGGTGCACCCTCTGAGGACTTCAGGCACCTCGTCTTCAATGATCTTCTTCGCTAAACCCTCGGCTATGGCCGTCTTGCCCACGCCCGCCTCGCCGACCAGCAACGGATTGTTTTTACGACGCCGGCAAAGGATTTGCACCACGCGCTCGACTTCGTCCTGGCGCCCTATCAACGGATCTATTTTGCCGGCAAGGGCCAGCTGATTGAGGTTGGAGGCAAAGTTCTCCAGTGGCTGGCTCGATGACTCTGATCCGCCCTCCTCCTCGGCACCAGTGGGCGCTATACCGTCGCTCTCATCGTCGTTGTGAACCTTGGAAATGCCGTGAGAGATGTAGTTGACCACATCAAGCCGCGCCACATCCTGACGGTTCAGGAAGTAAACCGCCTGAGACTTTTGTTCGTTAAAAATGGCAACCAGAACATTGGCGCCGGTTACCTCGCGTTTTCCCGCGGATTGCGCCTGAAACACCGCCCGCTGCAGTACGCGCTGAAAACCAAGTGTCGGCTGAGTTTCACGCTGATCACTCACCGGAATCAGCGGTGAAGTCTCCTCCAGGAAACTGACCAGATCACGCCGTAGCCCTTCAATATCCGCCCCGCACGCCCGGAGCACTTCGGTGGCCGTCGAGTTATCCAGCAAGGCAAGCAGGAGATGTTCTACCGTCAGAAACTCGTGCTTCTTTTCACGAGCCTCCTTGAAGGCATTGTTCAGGGTTAGTTCCAGTTCTTTACTAAGCATCGGACAGAACCTCCCTCAAGCGCCTACGCCTCCTCCATCGTACAGAGCAAAGGATGTTGATGACGGCGGGAATATTCATTTACTTGGGCGACCTTTGTTTCAGCGATCTCATAGGTATAGACGCCGCACACACCTCTCCCGCGGGTGTGTACGTGCAGCATGATCTGTGTTGCCTTCTCGCGACTCATACAAAAAAACTGCTCCAGTATCTGAACCACGAATTCCATAGGGGTAAAATCGTCATTCAACAACAATACCTTAAACAATGGAGGCCGTTTAAGTTTCGGTTTGGCCTCCTGTACGGCTAATCCGTCTTCATGATCCGATTTCCGCTCGCTCATGGGACCAGATTGTAGCGGAAAAGCCTGTGACTTTCGTCAACCCTTCACGGCAAAATCCACGAACCCTGTCTCTTTGACTTTAGCGCATTAAAAAAGTTGTGGAAGTAGCCAAAGATTAGATTTTTTTCTGTCTGGCAGTGGCATCCATCGTACGGCTCAGTGTGTGGCGGCCAAAAAAAAGGCCGGTCAGCTGCGGAGCTGAGCGGCCACCACAACAGCAAGGCTCGATCGCGACTTTTTACATATGGGAGCCCACGGCTTCGCCGAATTCGGAGCAACTGAGCAACTTTGCCCCGTCCATAAGCCGCTCGAAGTCATAAGTCACCGTTTTCGCATCGATGGCACCTTCCATACCTTTGACGATCAAATCGGCCGCTTCGACCCAACCCATATGTCGGAGCATCATCTCGGCAGACAGAATCAACGAACCCGGATTCACCTTGTCCTGTCCCGCGTACTTGGGCGCCGTACCGTGGGTTGCCTCGAACATGGCCACGGTGTCAGACATATTGGCTCCAGGGGCGATACCTATACCCCCCACCTGAGCCGCCAGGGCATCCGAAATATAGTCGCCATTGAGGTTCAATGTGGCAATTACATCGTACTCGGCCGGCCGCAGCAGGATTTGTTGCAGAAAAGCATCGGCAATCACATCTTTCACCACGATTTCCCGCCCCGTCTTGGGGTTTTTGAAGCCACACCATGGCCCCCCGTTGATCTCTGTGGCGCCGAACTCCTGTTTGGCCAACTCGTAGCCCCAGTCGCGGAATCCCCCCTCCGTGAACTTCATGATATTACCCTTGTGGACCAGGGTTAATGAGGGGCGGTCATTGTCGATAGCGTATTGAATCGCCTTGCGAACCAGCCGATGCGTTCCTTCCTGTGAAACCGGTTTGATTCCGATGCCCGAGGACTCCGGAAAACGAATCTTCTTGACACCCATCTCCCGCTGGAGAAAGTCGATGACCTTCTTGGCGGCATCGCTCTTGGCTTCCCACTCGATACCCGCATAGATATCCTCGGAGTTCTCGCGAAAAATCACCATATCGGTCTTTTCAGGCTCGCGGACCGGGCTCGGCGTCCCTTTGTAGTAGCGGACAGGGCGCAGGCAGACGTAAAGATCGAGGTTCTGACGCAAGGCCACGTTCAGCGAGCGGATGCCCCCACCAACCGGGGTGGTTAGAGGTCCCTTGATAGAGACCACGAATTCCTTTACAGCATTCAACGTCTCATCGGGCAGCCAGGTGTCTTTATCGTAAACTCGGGTGGCTTTCTCACCGGCGAAGAGCTCCATCCAGGCAATCTTCCTTGTCCCGCCGTAAGCCTTTTCCACCGCTGAATCAACAACTTTGATCATCACCGGCGTGATATCCACACCGATCCCATCCCCCTCGATGTAGGGGATGATCGGTCTTTCCGGCACAGTGAGGGAATTGTCCGCATTGACGGTAATTCGCTCGCCATCGGTGGGCACCGAAATCTTATCGTAGGCCATGGGTAATCCCCTCCAACCAAGTCTTTAAAAGAGCGCGATTATAGCCGGTTACCCCTAATCAGCAAATCTTATAGGCCAATAATTCATAGTAAACCAGCTTACCGGCCCCTCATTTACTCTAACCTGTTTATGGTAAGGTTCGCGAAATGCGTTGGACGCCTCATCTTACCGTTGCCGCTATTGCTGAACGCAACAAGACATTCCTGATGGTAGAAGAGCGAATCAACGGGAATTTGGTTCTAAACCAGCCTGCAGGCCACTTGAACGATGCCGAAAGCCTCCTGGAAGCGGTTGTTCGCGAGACCCTGGAAGAGACAGGCTGGCATTTTCATCCGGAATCGCTCGTTGGGATCTATCGCTGGCGCAATCCCGAAAACGGTGAAACCTATCTACGGGCCGCCCTCAGCGGCGAGTGCACTGATCACGAACCCCGCAGGCCGCTAGACGACGGAATTGAAGGGGTACTGTGGTTATCGCACTCGCAGATCGTTGCCCGAACCGTATCATTGAGGAGCCCGCTGGTGCTGCGATGCCTGGACGACTACCTGTCGGGCACACGTTATCCGCTGGCGCTGCTCCAGAATCTTCCCTGAGCCCAAGGAGTGACAAGCGGCCCGATTGCCCGGGCTTTTTCACAACGGCATGACAAAGCGATCTCCTAAACACGTCATCGTCGGTATGTCCGGAGGCGTGGACTCCTCTGTGGCCGCCCTGTTACTGAAGCAACAGGGCCACGATGTCCATGGCCTATTCATGAAAAACTGGGACGAAGATGACAACGGGGGCAAGTGCTCAGCGTCAGAAGATATGGCGGACGTCGAAGCCGTCTGCCGCATCCTAGATATTCCATGGCGCGCGGTAAACTTCTCCTTCGAGTACTGGGAGAAGGTGTTTGAGCGATTCCTGGCGGAATACAGCGCCGGCAGGACGCCGAATCCCGACATTCTGTGCAACAAGGAGATCAAGTTTCGTGCCTTTCTCGACTTCGCACTCGATCAAGGTGCAGATGCCATAGCCACCGGTCACTACGCACGATGCCACCTCGATGGGGGAGGCTATCATCTGCTGCGCGGAGCAGATTCAGACAAGGATCAGAGCTACTTTCTGTACACCTTGGGCCAGAAACCGCTGTCACACAGCCTGTTCCCGATCGGGCAACTGCTCAAATCGGAAGTTAGGCTTCTGGCGCAGCAAGCTGGCTTTCCAACTCACAACAAGAAGGACAGCACGGGCATCTGTTTTATAGGTGAGCGCCAATTCAAAAGTTTCCTGCAACGCTATCTTCCCGCCCGCCCAGGATTGATAAAAACGCTCGATGGCCGTGTCGTCGGCCATCATGAGGGCCTGATGTATTACACCCTCGGCCAGCGCCAGGGGCTGGGCATCGGCGGATTACGCGATGCCGCGCCCGACCCATGGTATGTTGCCGGGAAAAATCTGGATGAAAATACATTGATCGTCGTCCAGGGTGGCGACCACCCGGCGTTGCTGAGCACCGGCTTGACGGCGACGGATGTCCATTGGGTGAGCGGAACGGCGCCAGAAACGCCTTTTCGATGCACGCTCAAGGTGCGTTATCGTCAACCCGATCAAGGCGCGACCATTGTCGCCCTCGACAGCCAGAGGTGTAGAGTGCGCTTTGAACGACCGCAACGCGCAGTCACCCCAGGTCAATCAGTTGTTTTCTACCGCAATGAGGAGTGCCTCGGCGGCGGCACTATCGAACACCTTGAAGGCAATGCTGCTGAACTGCAGATTGGACCGGGCCTCGAAGTCACACACACATCCACCTCATCAGCTTAGAGACAGAACACTTCTTGATTCAGAACAGCAGAAACCGCACGTTGGCCCTGGGAGGACTGTTCCAGGCTGTGTCCCTGGTGCAAACGATTGCTTATACCGGCAAAGTCGAGGCGGCTGCGTTCGAAGCCAGTCTGCACAGCCTGTTTCAGATCGACGCCAAGGATGTTGAAGCCGTGTTCGGAACAGGAGGTGGTGTACTTACGGGGCTGCAGCAACTCCAGCGTCAGATTCAGGGGGGTAAAGAGTCCCGTGACATCGAAATCGCCAAGTATGTCGTTTCCCTGCTTTATCTCCAACGAAAACTCACAGCCGATCGGGAAATGCTCGCCCGCCTTCGCGAAGGTATCGAACGCGCCGCACAACAGGCAGCCCATTTCGGGACGCAACACGCCAATGTGCTTGCCAGCCTTGCCGACACTTACCTGAACACTGTTAGTACCTTGAAGCCCAGAATCATGGTGAACGGCGAGCACGTTCATTTGTCGAACCAGATCAATGCCAATCGAATTCGCACCCTGTTACTGGCGGGTATTCGTTCGATTGTTCTTTGGCGTCAGTGCGGGGGCAAGCGCTGGCAACTCATTCTAGGTCAGAAATCGATAGGCCGCGAAGCCGCTGAGCTGATCGCCGATCTCAGACCGGCGGAGTCGCTTGAATAGTCGGGGTCTTTCGTCTCATGAAAACGCTAGCACAAATTACCTGTCTGTTATGCTTGGCTGTGCTGCCAAGTGTTGGATGCACCTCGCGAACAGCCGTACCACCCGAGTCGGTACGCTTGATTTACATGGGCAACCTCGACGGTGAACTGGAGCCCTGCGGATGCACCGAAGAGGGCGATTTAGGGGGCATACTCAGACAGACGGAGATAATCGACCAGTTCCGCGCCCGCCACCCCGAACTCTTCATGGTTCATTCCGGTGGTCTGTTCAACAGCGCCATTGCAACCGACAGGATCACCAGTCAGTTCATTCTCTCCGGAATGGCCGAACAGGGCTTCGATGCAATCGGGCTTCAGTGGAAGGACTTGGCCTACGGCACCGAGTTCATCGCCGCGAGCGGGCTTCCGATAGTCGCCAGCAATTGGCCCGACAAGCGCTATGCGACTGAAAAGCGAATCAAACGCGGCGGGACAACTCTGGCTTTCTTCCAATGGTTGGACCCGGAGCAATCGCCGTACCGTGAGATGAAGGGCAACCACTTTCCGGTCGACACCACCACCGGCGCGCTCGAGCGCGCTCTGCGCAGTGCCCGCGCGGACGGCGCTCTGACTGTGTTGTCCACCACGCTGCCGCGTCCGGAGGCCAGCGCACGCCTTCCCGTCGCCCTGGCCGATATCGTTATTCTCCAATCCAATTACGAGATGTATGGCGAGCCGGTAATGGAAAACGGCACCCTCTATCTGCAGCCCGGATCACGCGGGCAGCGGCTGGCGCTGATCGAGGTACAGAGGAACGCGGCCGGGAGAATCACAGGCGCTCACCAGCAAGTGGTGAATCTACCGAGCAAGGTGGCTAATGCAGAGCGCCTAAGAGCATGGTATGAGGCGTTCACAGACGCTTTAAAGGCCGATTACAAAGAACGCGTCGCAACTCGTAAGGCGCGCGCCGCAGAGCCCTCGCCTTACGCCGGCGATGCAGCTTGCGGCAGCTGCCACACCGATGCCTACAAGATATGGAAAAGCAGCCGCCACGCCCGCGCCTTCGCCACGCTGGAGCGCGTCGACAAAGCGTTCGATGCCAACTGCTTGGGTTGTCATACCGTCGCTTTCAATCAACCCGGGGGATTTGTCGATCCGCAGATCACGGCAGATCGGCTCAACGTGCAATGCGAAGTTTGCCACGGGCCGGGACAGGACCATATTGCCAGCTCGGGGACTGCGCCGCTTTTAAAACCGGTGAGACCAGACAAGTTGGTTTGTCTTGACTGTCATAATCGTAGCCACAGCCCGCTTTTCGATTTCGAGCAGTACTGGCCGCGAATCCAACACGGGCTTGATCAGACGACAGCAGTACACTGATCCGCTAGGGCGCAGTAGCAGGTAGACTTCCCCCAAATGCAGTGGTCTGAAACCGGTGACCACACGCCAAGCAATACTCCAGCCACTTTTCAAGAAACCGGTTCTGCTGCCACTTGCGTTCGAGCACCCACCCGTCTACCGCAGGGGGTGTGGAGGGCGCTGAGTGGCTTTGTCTGGATTCTCCGAAGCCCACCACTTCCGCAACCCCGGCATCATGATAGACACGTACGATAATGTCGGGATCGGTCCGCGGCACACCGGTTTCACGAAACAGGTAGGTCAGCGACAAGGTTGTGGTGTAGCGAAAACGCTCCAATACTCTCAGGCGCAAGGGCAGATGCGCGGGTGCGCGTGATACGACCTCTGCCGGCAATCGTTCGTGATTACTCAGTAATTCATTGATGTAACGGTAGTTTTGCTCATAGATCGCCATGAGTCCGGCGAAGGACCCTGGGGTGCACAAACACTGACTCAAAAGCGACCTTGATTGCATGACAAGGAGGGTATCATACCCGGTAGGGGTCCTAGCAAAGGACAGGCCGAAGCCGATGAAATCCGCTCTAGGCTTGGCACGTAATGTTAAACAGCCGCTGGAAATTGGCTGTGGTCTGCACCGCCAGTTCCTCTGCAGACACCCCTCGAATTTGTGCGACTGTAGCCGCGACATACGTTACCCACGCAGGCTGATTGGATTTCCCACGATAAGGTAGCGGCGACAGGTAAGGGCTATCTGTCTCCACCAGAAGGCGATCAGTCGGAACGCTGGCGGCGGCATCCCGGATATCGCCCGCGGTAGGGAAGGTGACGATGCCGGAGAACGAGATATGGAATCCGAGATCGAGCGCCTCTTTCGCCTCGGCGGCTGTTCCAGTGAAGCAGTGCATGACCCCCCCGACGTCGCCCGCACCCTCCTCCCTCAATATTCGCAGCGTGTCCACCATTGCGTCTCTGGTATGGACTACAAGCGGCAATCGAGACGCGCGGGCAGCGCGAATATGCACCCGAAACCGTTCGCGCTGCCACTCGACATTACCTTGGCTGCGGAAATAGTCGAGTCCTGTTTCACCGATCGCAACAATGTCGGGATCTCGTGCTTCTGCGACCAGACGCTCAATGGTCGGCTCTTCGCCCCCCTGCTCATTTGGATGAACACCTACCGTTGCCGACACGAAAGGAAAACGTCGCACCAGTTCCATCATCGCCGGATAAGCTTCAAAATCTATGCCCACGCAGAGCACGTGGGCGACACCCTTCTCCCGAGCCGCTTTCAATGCGAGCCCGATATCTCCGTCAAAATCACGCAGATCCAGGCGGTCCAAATGACAATGGGAATCTACCAGCATGTGAAATCTTGCTATCGGAACGGGTGTACTGCGCAAACAACCGATGGCTGGAGCCAGCGGAGTGGTTACATGGTATGGGTGGAACGGTCAGAGTCCAGCATGCCGGCAAGGTAGGTCTCGATCTTTGCGCGGGTGGTCCCCCCATCTTGATCGCTGAACTGCACACCAATACCTGCGGCCCGATTACCTTCCGCTCCCTTGGGCGTAATCCAAATAATCTTGCCCGCGACGGGTAGCTTATCCTTCTCCTCCATAAGATTGATCAACATGAACACCTCATCCCCCAATTGATAAGGCTTGTTGGTAGGGATGAACAGACCACCGTTCTTCACAAAGGGCATGTAGGCCGCATACAGCGCATACTTGTCCTTAATCGTTAAAGACAATATGCCCTGTCGGGGCGCAGTCTGTGCCTTTTGTTCAGCCGAAGTGCTCATTGCATCATCGCCGGACGCTCCTCACCGCTTACCTAGCCGGTCCCAGCGCAAAAATAGATCTTCCACCAAGAGTTGTGTGTTGACCTGGGTCTCTGACATCCACCGCGCGTTCATAAGAGCATCCTGGTACTCAAACAGCTCCACGGGGTTTTTGGCCGCTGCCAATTTGGTCAGCCCCTTCCGGCTGTCCGAATTGCGAACACCCGGAGGATTGGGGACCATAGCCAAACGTATCATATCCGTCACATAACTCAATAACCAACTGCAAACTAGCTGGACATCGTGCTTGGCATACCGCGCTGCGGTGGTCGTGGGACCAGACCCGCCGCTTGCGATCCGCTCAAGGTCCTCAAGCAGCTGGGCACGCAATGCCAAATTGTCCGAACCAGCGATAGCCAGCGCACTTAATGGAGCACCCGCCACCACGTCGAGGGCGGTTTCTGGCGATTCGATACCTTGTTGGCGCAGCCAAACAAGAGCCTGTTCCCTCTCCGGAACCGCGAATGGCATCGCTTGGCAGCGGCTGCGTATCGTCGCCGGTAACGAACTGGGGCGAGAGCAGACGAGAACGAGCAGCGTTTCCGGTGTCGGTTCCTCGAGAGTTTTCAGCAACGCATTGGCCGCGGCGCGGTTCAAGCGTTCCGCAGGTGAAACAGATGCAACCTTGTACCCGCCATACTGCGATTTGAACGTCAAACCGTCTATCAGTTCGCGAACCGCGTCGATGCGTAACGACTTGCCCTGCTCCTCCGCGGTTACCCGGCGCACGTCGGGGTGGGTTCCTGCCCGGTACAGCTGGCATGCCATGCATTGGCCACAGGCATCGCCCCCTGCTTCCGGCTGCTTGCACAGCAGCGCCTGCATCAGCCGTTCGGCAAACCGCTCCTTGCCAATACCGTTGGGCCCGGTAAGCAGAATCGCATGTGGCAGCCGACCGGCAACGCGGCGGCGCTGAATGAGTTGCCAGGTGGTTTCATGCCAGGGCAGACAATTTTCGTGCGCCATACGCTAACACCATTGCCGGATCAGGTGCTGCAGAATAGTGCGCACCTGGTTGTGCACATGGTCCAGATCCTGTGCGGCGTCAACGATTCGGTAGCGCTCCGGGTTCTGTTTGGCGCGCTCTAGATAAGCCGTCCTCACCTGTTCGAAAAAGGCCTGCGCTTCGCTCTCGAAGCGATCTGCTGCACCGCGCCGCCCTGCTCGCGTGAGTCCCAACGATACGGGCAAATCAAAAAGTAGTGTGATATCGGGTCGCAAAGCGCCTTGCACAAAATTCTCCAGCAACGCAACAGACTCATCGCCCATACCCCGAGCTGCACCTTGGTAGGCGTAGGTTGCATCGGTGAATCGATCACAGATAACCCATCGCCCGGTTTTCAGTGCAGGCAGGATTACCTTCGCGACATGTTCGGCACGCGCGGCAAATACCAAAAGAAGCTCCGCTGTGTTGCTCATCGGTTCATCGCGGTGCTCGAGCAACAACGCGCGTATCTCTTCTCCCAGAGGGGTGCCGCCGGGCTCTCGAGTCGCAATGAACTCGATACCCTCCTCCTGCAGGCAATGTTCAATCAGTCGCAGGTTGGTCGATTTACCTGCCCCCTCACCGCCCTCAACGGTGATAAAACGTCCCATGCGCCCAAAATCGGCTTTCGTCTCCATAGGTCGCTATTCAATGCCTTTTCAGTTGATAGCGCTTAACCGCGGCCTGATGCTCTGCGTTGGTGTCCGAAAAATAGTGGCTACCGTCGCCTTTTGCCACAAAATAGAGCGCGGTTCCTGCCTCTGGGTGCAGCGCGGCCCTGATTGATGCAAGACCCGGCAACGCTATCGGCGTCGGTGGCAATCCACGACGCGTATATGTGTTATACGGTGTATCATCAACAAGATCTTCGCGTCTAATATTGCCCTGATAGCGCTCACCCATACCGTAGATAACAGTGGGGTCGGTCTGCAGACGCATGTTCTTCTGCAGCCGCCGCACGAAGACACCGGCTATTTGACCTCGCTCTGTGGCCAATCCGGTCTCTTTCTCTATGATCGAGGCCATAATCAGGGCCTGGTAGGGGTCATCGTAGGGCAGATTCTCCGCTCGTGCCGCCCACTCTTTTCGCAACCATTCTTCGAGGGTGTTCTGCGCGCGCCGCAGGAATTCGAGATCGGTTGTTCCCCTTGGGAATCGGTAGGTGTCGGGCGCGAACTGCCCTTCGGGATGCAGTGATTCCTTCCCGAGGCGTGTCATTACCAACTCGTCGCTGATGTCCTGAAGCGTTTGCTGAAGCGCATCATGCCGCGTGATAGCCTCCCGTAGCTGGCGGAAGGTCCAGCCTTCAAGCACCGTCAATTCGTGCTGAATAACCTCTCCGCTGACCAATAAATCGAGCAGCATTCTCGGCGTTATGCCGGCGGCCACCTGATACTCCCCGGCGCGAATACGCGACGCGACACCCTCCAGTCGCCCAAGCCACACGAAGTAGCGCGCATTTTGCAGAAGCTCAAGCTCTCTCATTTCATGGGCCAGACCGCGCAGGGTCGTTCCCGGCGCAACCTCCAGAACAACACCTTCCGGACCGAGGTTCAGGGGTCGATTGCTGAAGGCGCGAAAATCCCAAAGGTACCAGCCACCGACCAGACTGGCAGAGAGGATGAGAATACCGAGGAGACGGTGGAGACGCCGGAACATCGTTTCAGGATAACCCAAAGGTCAAAATTTCGGCAGACGGTAGCGGCAACAGGAAATTCTCCCTGCTTCCAGTCCACATACGGCTCAGGGACTACACTCGACGGAAAACGACCGTTCCGTTCGTGCCGCCAAAGCCGAAAGAGTTGGAGAGCGCGACATCGATTTTCATCTCGCGAGCGGTATGCGGTACATAATCCAGGTCGCAACCCTCATCAGGGTTATCGAGGTTAATCGTTGGTGGTGCGATTTGATGATAGATCGCGAGTGCCGTTAAAACGGCTTCTATACCACCTGCGGCACCGAGTAAATGACCAGTCATGGATTTGGTGGAACTCATGGCCAAGCTGTAGGCATGGTCACCAAAGGCCCCCTTGACTGCCAGCGTTTCGGCAATGTCTCCGGCCTCGGTCGAGGTACCGTGAGCATTGATATAATCCACTTCTTCCGGGTTGATACCCCCGTTGCGCATTGCGTTCTCCATGCAACGCCTGGCGCCATCCCCACCTTCCGATGGTGCAGTCATATGGTAGGCATCACCGCTCATACCGTATCCGACCAACTCGGCATATATCCGCGCACCACGCGCCTTTGCATGCTCGTACTCTTCCAACACAACAACACCCGCACCATCGCTCAGCACGAATCCGTCGCGGTCTTTGTCCCAGGGACGGCTCGCCGCCTGTGGATCGTCGTTACGAGTGGAAAGGGCCCGCGCCGCACAGAACCCACCCAAACCTAGCTTGGTGATGGCGTACTCCGCGCCGCCGGCCACCATCACATCCGCATCACCATGCTCAATAAGACGACCCGCTTCACCGATGCTATGAGTGCCGGTGGTGCAGGCGGTAACCATGGCGATATTCGGCCCCTTGATGCCGCGCATTATCGACAGATTTCCTGAAATCATGTTGATGATGCTGGCGGGTACAAAAAAGGGCGAAATTTTTCGCGGGCCACCGTTGGCATAGGCCTCATAGTTGGTTTCGATGGTATGAATACCCCCGATACCGGAACCTATGACGGTTCCAATGCGTTCCGCATTGGCTTCGGTTACCTCGATCCCGGCATCGTCCAGGGCCTGCATTCCCGCTGCGATACCGAAGTGGATAAAAGGGTCCATCTTGCGAGCATCTTTCCTGGACATGTACTGCTCAGGATCAAAGCCTTTGACCTCACCGCCAAACTGCGTCGCGAAAGCAGAAACATCGAAGCGGCTAATCGGACCAATGCCACTCCGCCCAGAGACGATGTTTCCCCAGCATTCCGCCGCTGATAGACCGACGGGAGCAACTGCTCCAAGCCCTGTCACAACTATGCGCCTCTTCGACAACGCCATACCCTTTCAATCTTGCTTACAGATCTCAAAACCGATCCGCAAAAAGAAAAGGCCGCAACCACCGATGTGGCAGGCCGCGACCTTTGTCTCCAGATATTACGCCTGCGGTTTAGCCGAGACGTGTATTCACGTAATCAATCGCCTGCTGAACAGTAGTGATCTTCTCGGCCTCCTCATCGGGAATTTCGCATTCGAACTCCTCTTCCAGGGCCATTACCAGCTCGACGGTATCCAGCGAGTCGGCGCCAAGATCGTCTACGAAAGAGGCTTCATTGGTGACCTCCCCTTCCTTGACCCCCAATTGTTCTACCACGATTTTCTTGACGCGTTCTTCGACGGTACTCATGATCGTCTATTCCTCCCAATAACGAATTCGGGCAGCAAACGCTGCGCCGGGTATTGTATTGAAAACTATCCCACTAGGCCACAATCGACCGTACCAGCCTCATTGCGACCTGCGGACTACGCAACCTGCAATAAATATTCTTAAACTAATTCATATACATACCACCGTTGACATGGAGTGTCTGACCGGTGATATAGCCTGCTTGAGGAGACGCCAGGAAAGCCACAGTAAAGGCAATGTCTGCCACGCTGCCCAACCGCTCCAACGGGATCTGGCTTTGCAGGTGCTGGCGTTGTTCTTCGGACAATGCTCGCGTCATATCGGTGTCGATAAAGCCCGGAGCAACCGTATTGACGGTGATGCCGCGACTGCCGACCTCACGCGCCAGCGACCGCCCAAAACCCATCATGCCTGCTTTGGCTGCTGCGTAATTTGTTTGTCCCGGATTACCGGTAGCCCCAACCACCGAAGCGATATTGATGATGCGCCCATTGCGCGCTTTCATCATGCCGCGCAAACAGGCGCGGCTCATACGAAATACGGAACCCAGGTTAGTGGCGACGATGGATTCCCACTCTTCGTCCTTCATCCGCATCAACAGATTGTCGCGGGTAATACCCGCATTGTTGACCAGTATCGAGGGCGGTCCAAACTCTTGCTGTATGCCCTTCATCAACGTATCCACAGATTCCTGGCTCGTCACATCGAGCACCCAACCACGACCAGTGATACCCCCACTCGAGAAAGCTTCGGTAATAGCTTGCGCACCACTGTCTGATGTCGCTGTTCCCACAACAACCGCTCCCCGACGCCCCAGCTCCTCGGCAATAGCGCGGCCTATCCCACGACTTGCGCCCGTTACCAAAACGATTTGCTCCGCAAGCTCCATTAACTATCCTCCTCGGCTCGGGCAATCGCCTTTTCCAGTGTCGCGGGATCATAGAAGGATAGGGCGTTGACTTCGCGACTGATTCGCTTGCACAGGCCCGCCAATACCTTCCCGGGACCACATTCAATCACGGTATTGACACCCTCATCGATCATGTAACGAACGCTGTCGACCCACAACACGGGACGATAGAGCTGTTGGCAAAGCTTTTCGCGAATCCTGGCGGGATCTTTCGCAACCTCGGCATCCACATTCTGTATGGTGGGGATTTTTGGAGTGCTTATCTCTATCTCATTGAGTTTGGCCGCCAATTTTTCAGCCGCAGATTCCATCAGGCTGCAGTGGGACGGGACACTGACGGGCAGTTGAACCGCTCGCTTCGCACCGGCCTCGGTAGCCAGCTGCAATGCACGCGCCACCGCTGAACTATCCCCGGCAATAACGACCTGACCAGGGGAATTGAAATTAACCGCTGCAACGACACCACCTTGCGCCGCTTGCTCGCAGACCGCACGTACCTGTTCGTCCTCCAGCCCAAGTAGCGCGGCCATGGCTCCCAGCCCTTCGGGTACGGCCTCCTGCATCAGCCTGCCACGCTCGGCAACAATGGCCACGGCGTCTTCGAATTGCAGACTCTGGGCGCAGGTCAGTGCGGTGTATTCGCCAAGACTGTGGCCGGCCAGATAAGTTGGCATAGGGCCGCCCTCCTCGTCCCACACGCGCCACAGTGCAACACCCGCGGTGAGCATCGCCGGTTGGGTAATCTGGGTACGATTGAGGCGCTCTTCCGGCCCCTCTTGGATGACTCTCCACAAATCCAGATCGAGGATTTTCGAGGCACTCGCAAAGGTCTCTCTGACCACGGGATAACTGTCGGCGATCTCGGCCAACATTCCGACTGATTGCGATCCTTGACCAGGAAACACGAAAGCAAAGGCCATTTCCGTCACCTGAATTGAATGTCGATGAGAAGATGTCTGTCAGACACCCGCTTAAAAGTCTCGGCCGCCTAAGCACGCCAAGTGCTCACCTGTGCGCGCTGCAACCCGCCGAGAAGGTTAAATCAACGATCAGTAGACCGCCAGCACTGAACCCCAGGTAAATCCGCCGCCAAACGCCTCTAGCAGCAGTGTTTCCCCACGTTTGATCCTGCCGTCCCGTACTGCCACATCAAGCGCCAATGGAACAGAGGCCGCCGAAGTGTTTCCGTGTTCAGCCACGGTCATTACAACTCGGTCCATGGGCATTTTGAGCTTCCTCGCGGTGGCCTCGATGATGCGGCGGTTAGCCTGGTGCGGAATGAGCCAATCAATATCCCCTTTTGCCATTTGGTTTGCAGCAAGGGTTTCATCGACAATGCGGCCAAGTGTGCGCACAGCCACCTTGAACACCTCATTACCACGCATCTGCGTCCAGCGGTTCGTTTCCGAAAGCGCAGCGTAACCCTGCCCGACTCCCCAGGGAACTCCGAGCAGGTCCTCGTAGCAGCCATCGGCGTGGAGATGTGCGGAGAGAATACCGGCTTCGTCGGAAGCTTCCAGTATCGCTGCGCCCGCCCCATCGCCGAACAACACGCAGGTGCCGCGATCCGTCCAGTCGATGATACGCGAAAAGAGCTCTGCACCAACCACCAGCGCGCGCCGGGTACCGCCAGCACGGATGAATTTTTCCGCGACCCCCAGTGCATAGACAAATCCGGTACACGCGGCAGCCACATCAAACGCCGGACTGTTGCGTATGCCCAACCGGTTCTGCAGCAAACACGCGGTACTCGGAAAAACGCGGTCAGGGGTCGAAGTTGCGAGCACAATCAGATCAATATCGTCCGGACCTACACCGGCTGCCGCCATGGCCTGCCGAGAAGCAATCTCCGCCAAATCGGTACAGGTTTCATCGTCTGCCGCGATATGCCTTTCACGGATGCCGGTTCTTTCCTGGATCCATTGGTCGCTGGTATCAACCATGCGGGCGAGATCCTCATTGGTCAATACCTTTTCCGGCAGATATCCACCGGTTCCCGCGATACGCGCGTACCTCAACCCACTTGCCTCTGGCTAAACAGCTCTTCGAGTTTCCGACTTATATTCTGGGGCACCGCGTGATGCACCTCGAGCTGAGCAATTCGAATGGCGTTGGCAAAGGCCACAACATCCGCGGCACCATGGCTTTTGATCACCGTCCCCTGCAAACCCAGCAGGCTCGCGCCATTGTAGCGTCGCGGATCTATACGCCCACCAATTCTACGCAACACCGGCAGAGCCAAGGCCCCCGCAATGCGCCCGTATATGCCGCGCGTGAATCCCTCTTTGAGAAACTGTGCGATCATGTTGGCCACGCCCTCTGCGCTTTTCAGCATGACGTTGCCGACGAATCCGTCGCATACCACAACGTCCGCACCGCCCTTGAAAATATCATCGCCTTCAACAAATCCAATGTAATTCAAAGGAGTGTTGCTCAAAAGTTGAGCTGCCTCCTTGACAACCTCGTTGCCCTTGATTTCTTCCTGACCAACATTGAGCAGGCCAACTCGCGGGCGTTCCGTCTTATCGACAGCGGTTGAGAGCACCGAACCCATAATCGCCAATTGCACGAGATGTTCGGCGTCCAAATCGACGTTGGCTCCGAGGTCAAGCACGTGGGTGTGCCCCTCTAAAGAAGGTAAAGCAGTAATGATCGCCGGACGATCAATCCCGGGTAGCGTCTTCAGCACAAACCTGGCAATCGCCATGAGTGCACCTGTGTTCCCCGCGCTGACACAGGCATCGGCCACACCCTCCTTTACCAGGTTGATGGCCACCCGCATCGACGAATCTTTCTTGTTGCGCAGCGCATGGGATGGCAATTCATCCATGTCGACCCGCTCTGTGGTGTGGCGTATCGACAGCCTGTTGCGGGTGTCAGCCGGCACATCACGAAACTGCGCCTCGACAGTGGTTTCGTCACCGACCAGGATGATGCGCATCGCTGCATTTGCGCGCAGCATCTTGATCGCAGCCGGCACCACTACAGACGGCCCAATATCTCCGCCCATGGCGTCCAGCGCTATGGTTATCGGTTCACTCATGCGTTACCGGTTCGGCGTTGACGCCTGATTCTTAATTGCCCTGCCTTTGGGCAAGCCCCAAGCACGAGGCCCCACTCTTCGAAACCCTGGAGGGGCTTCGAGTCATGAGAGTCGCAGCTAGAGAGAGCAGGCGCTGGGTTATTCGCCCTTGGACTGAACGACTTTACGACCCCGGTAGTAACCCTCTGCGCTTACATGATGGCGAACATGGGTTTCACCCGTGCTGGGTTCAATCGAGAGGGTTCGCGCTTTCAATGCGTCGTGAGCACGGCGCATACCGCGTTTGGAAGAGGTTTTGCGATTCTGTTGAACAGCCATCTGCCTGTTTCTCCTAATTTAGATCTCATTAAGACTTCAGTTTCGTCTCTTTAACTGCTCCAGAACGGCGAACGGATTGGGCTCCTGCTCCACGCCGCCCTGCAGCGTTGGTTCACCGCTGCGCCATACATGCTGCTTGGCGCAGGATCCGGCGGTATGCTTCGCCTCCTGCGGGAGCGCCAGTAACAACTCATCTTCCACCACTTCAACCAGCGACAATGAACCCTCGTCGTAGATCAATGGCTCTGCATCATCGTGGAGAGCGGACGCACTCCTATCGTCACTTACGGTAAGCAGATTCACCGGCTTCTCAAGTGCCAGCTCAATCGGCTCAAGGCAGCGTTGGCATGTCATAAAGACACGCGCAGACACCCCGCCTGTGATCCGTACCCGGCCCAGGGCCTCGACCGCGAAGAAGAGTTCGATCTCCGCCTCGCCAGCGCCCTCTACAATCACCGCGGCCAGGCGGATCATCCGCTCCAGCCCCAGTTCGCCAGCAAGCCGCACACCCCGCTCAGCAAGGCGCACAGGATCAATGCGTTCCGGGAGCCGCGACGACATAAGCGCGGAATGGTAGTGCTTTTATGCCCCTGTCGTCAAAAGGAAAACACCAGGAATCGGGACCTCGAAAGCCTGCGAAGGATAGCCCATAGCTCCATCGGCATCGCCCGTCGGCGGGCACTTCGGGGGCCTTCGCTTCGTATCTGTACACGCTTTTGGCGATCCCGACCGGGGAGCTGAACGCCTATCCGGGTAGCTGCTCCCCGGCCATATCGAATTGCGCATAGCACAAAAACCGGGTAGATTATCGCCGGTTCGAAGGGGTTTTTACTCGTAACCCGCTGATTTTTTAATAAATAATTTTACACCGTCAGGAAGAAGCGGGCTCGCGGCCGGGCCATTGGATCGCATCTTCTACCAGATAATCATCCTGGGCAATCCACGCGTAAATGGGCGTTGACTGCGCGTGTGTCCGCTGCACTAGATGGGGCAAGATACTCAAGGCCGAGTGGGTGGGCGCCGCCTCGAGGCTTGAGTTTGTCGACTTGACAGGGGGAAATCCGTGGAAACCTCAGCCCTATTGATGGAAGGTCTGCAGCTCATGGTATTGGGCATGGGCGCCGTTTTCCTCTTTCTGAGCCTTTTGGTTGTCGCAATGCACCTCACATCGCGTGTTGTTCGCGTGATTGACGAGCATCAGGAACGATCGATCCCGACGACCCAGGCGTCTGCCGGTATGGCGCAGGCCGATAGCGATGCAGTGATCGCCATCGCTGCTGCGGTTCACCGCTATCGTCATACCCACAAGCACTGATAGTGATCCGGCTATTTCGGGCTGTCCTTGCGACGAATCGAACGCCGGAGGAGATTAGCGAACCATGAAACAATCCCTAGGCATCACCGAGGTCGTGCTGCGCGACGCTCACCAGTCGTTGCTTGCTACTCGCATGCGCCTCGAAGATATGCTGCCCATCGCCGAAAAACTGGACAGTGTCGGTTTCTGGTCGCTGGAAGTATGGGGCGGCGCGGTTTTTGACTCTTGCATCCGCTATTTGGGGGAGGATCCCTGGGAACGACTGCGCCAGCTGAAAAAAGCCCTGCCCAAAACTCCGTTGCAGATGTTGTTTCGCGGTCAAAACATTCTCGGCTATCGTCACTACGCCGATGACGTGGTCGAGGCTTTCGTCGAGCGCTCCGCGCTTAACGGTATCGACGTCTTCCGCATCTTTGATGCGATGAATGACGTGCGCAATCTGGAAACAGCCGTCAAAGCCACTCTGAACGCAGGCAAGCATGCGCAAGGCACCATTTCCTACACGTTGAGTCCGGTTCATACGGTGCCAATGTGGGTGGATATGGGTAAGCAGTTGGAAGACATGGGCTGTCATTCTCTGTGTATCAAAGACATGGCGGGCCTGCTCAAGCCCTATGTTGCAGAGGACCTGGTAAGCCGTCTCAAAGAGGCCTGTGCCATTCCTATCGCACTCCACTGCCATGCCACCACCGGGCTCAGTACGGCAACCATCGTCAAGGCTGCGGGCGCCGGCGTTGACATGGTCGACAGCTCCATCTCCTCAATGTCGATGACCTACGGGCACTCACCCACCGAGTCGGTCGTAGCCATATTCGAAGGAACCGAGCGCGATACGGGGCTCAACCTCCACCTGTTGGAAGAGATCGCCGCCTATTTTCGTGAGGCACGTAAGAAATACGCAAAGTTCGAAGGCAGCCTCAAAGGCGTGGACTCAAGAATTCTGGTGGCGCAGGTACCTGGTGGAATGCTTACCAATATGGAGAATCAGCTGCGCGAACAGGGAGCAGCCGATAAACTCGATCAAGTGTTGGAAGAGATCCCCCGCGTTCGCGAGGATCTGGGTTACATCCCGCTCGTTACCCCTACCTCACAAATCGTGGGCTCGCAGGCGGTCTTCAACGTGCTGATGGGCGAGCGGTATAAAACCATTACCAAAGAAACCGCGGCATTACTCAAGGGCGAGTATGGGGCGACACCCGCTCCCGTCAATCGTGAGCTGCAGTTACGGGTGCTGGAGGGGTCGGAATTGATAACTTGCCGGCCGGCGGATCTCATCGAGCCGGAGATGGAGCACCTTACCGCGGAGTTGACAGAAATCGCCACGCAAAAAAGTCTCGATCTGGCGGAGCGGCTGGAAGAGGACGTGCTGATTTATGCGCTCTTCCCGCAGATTGGGCTGCGCTATATCGAAAACCGCGGCGATCCGGATGCATTCGAATCACCACCTGGCGCAGAAACAACAGCGGAACAAGTTTTAACGGAACCCGGCGCCTCCGCTTCGAGTGCAAACACTTCGATGGAACACTACAGCGTTACTGTCAATGGATCGACCTATCAGGTTACCGTGGGCCCGGCTGGGGCGATCACAGACGTGCAGCCGGTCTCCGCGGCATCAGCTGTTAGCGCGCCCGCCTCCGGTACAACAGGTGAACCCGTCACTGCTCCCCTTACCGGCAACATCTTTCAGATCAAAGTGAAAGCGGGACAAAAGGTAAACGCCGGAGATGTGGTGATCATCATGGAAGCGATGAAGATGGAAACCGAAGTGCGCGCGGTAAAAGCGGGCACTGTACGCGAAATCGCCATCAAGGAGGGCGATCAGGTGCAGTCTGGCGATACCCTCTTTCAGCTGGCCTGAGCCGCGAAGCACACAATGGATCTCGAACTCTTTGACAAGCTCTGGGTGACCACCGGGATAGCCAGCATCACCTGGGGTGAAGTGCTGATGATTAGCGTAGGCGGACTATTGCTCTACCTCGCCATTGCCAAGCGCTTCGAACCGCTGTTGCTCGTTCCCATCGGGTTCGGTGCCATCCTCAGCAATATTCCTCTTGCCGGCATCGCTGGACCCGATGGTTTGCTGGGCTGGTTATCGACCGTTGGCCTGAGCACAGGTGTCTTCCCGCTGCTGATCTTCATGGGTGTGGGTGCGTTGACCGACTTTGGACCGCTGATTGCCAATCCCAAGACCCTGCTGCTGGGGGCAGCGGCGCAATTCGGCATCTTCCTGACTCTGATCGGCGCATTGGCGATGAATGCCATTCCCGGCTTCGATTTTTCACTTTCCGATGCCGCCGCTATCGGCATCATAGGTGGGGCGGACGGACCTACGGCAATTTTCCTGGCTTCTCGTCTGGCGCCAGATCTACTCGGTGCCATCGCTGTCGCGGCTTACTCCTACATGGCGCTGGTGCCGTTGATTCAGCCACCCATCATGCGACTGTTGACGACCGAAAAAGAGCGCCGGGTTGTGATGCAGCAGCTACGCCATGTCTCAAAACTGGAGAAGATCGCCTTCCCGCTTCTGGTGCTCTTGCTTTGCCTCCTGCTTCTACCCACCGCAGCGCCACTGATCGGTATGCTGACGTTCGGCAACCTGTTGCGGGAATCGGGTGTCGTCGAGCGCCTCAGCCGTACCGCGCAGCACGAACTTATCAATATTGTCACCATCATGCTCGGACTGGCGGTGGGATCGAAGCTCTCGGCCTACAAGTTTCTCAAGCTCGAGACATTGGGCATTCTTTGTCTCGGTGCTGTGGCTTTTGCCGTGGGCACGGCAGCGGGTTTGTTGATGGGCAAGCTGATGTACCGCATCTCCGGCGGCAAGATCAATCCACTAATTGGCGCCGCCGGGGTTTCTGCGGTTCCCATGGCAGCACGTGTCGTCAACAAGGTTGGTTTGGAAAGTGACCATCACAATTTCCTGTTGATGCACGCGATGGGGCCAAATGTGGCTGGAGTCATCGGTTCCGCCGTTGCAGCGGGGGTCTTGTTGGCGATCGTAGGCAACTGAACGGGATCCAATGGGCGTATCTCCTGCAGTACTGGTGCTCGCTTCCACCTCGCCTTTTCGCAAGGCCATCCTGGAACGGTTGGGTATTCCCTTTGTTACCGCTGCACCAGCTGTCGATGAACATGCACGACCTGGAGAAGCGCCGGAAGCATTGGTGGCGCGACTATCCGAAGCGAAGGCGCGAGCCGTCGCCGATCGGTTTCCCGAAGCCCTTATTATTGGCTCCGATCAAGTGGCAATCGTGGACGGTAAAATAGTCGGCAAACCCGGCACCCATGAAGCTGCAGTACAGCAGTTGCGAAACGCCTCCGGGCACACCGTTCGATTCGTGACCGGATTGTGCGTACTCAACAGCGTGAGTGGCGAAGCAGAGGTCGAAGTAGTTCCCTTCGAAGTGACCTTCCGGCCGTTAAGCGACGCGCAGATCGAGCGCTACCTCCAACGCGAAAAACCCTACAATTGCGCCGGCAGTTTTCGTTCTGAAGGCCTTGGCATTGCCCTGTTTGAAAAGATGCACGGAGACGATCCCAACGCCCTCGTCGGCCTGCCTTTGATTCGGCTTATCACACTGTTGGGAAATGCCGGCCTCTCGGTCATTTAAACGTCATCACCGGATATTGCCTGCACCCAATGTCAACAGACTGTTGGCCATGGCCATACCTAAGCGATCCGTTACGCGCTGCAGCAAATCCCGGCGCGGCGTGAAATTGCGCATTTGATCGGCGCCTATCACCTCACGCGCAACCTCGCTGGCACTGCGCAGTTCATCGACCAGACCCAGCTTCAGCCCCTGTTCCCCCGTCCACATCAAGCCGGTAAACAGCTGTTCATTCTCCAGGAGCCGGTCTCCTCTACCTTCCTTGACGGTCGCAATGAATTGCTTATGAATGGTATCTAGCATGTTCTTTACGTGGCGTACCTCGGACTCCTTCAACGGCAGGAAGGGGTCCAGTAATCCTTTGCTGTCACCGGATGTCAGCAAGCGTCGCTCCACACCCAGCTTCTCCATCGCCTCGACAAATCCGAAACTGTCCATCCGCACGCCAATGGAGCCGACGATACTCGCTTTATTGGCGTAGATCTTGTCCGCGGCTGCGGCAATGTAGTAACCACCGGACGCACATACATCGGTCACTACCGCATAAAGGGGTATCGCCGGGTGCTTTGCCCGCAACCTTTTGATCTCATCAAATACATACCCTGCCTGCACCGGGCTGCCGCCAGGGCTATTGATGCGCAAAATGACTCCTGCAGTCTTGTCGTCTTCAAACGCCGCACGCAAGGCACCGACAATATTGTCGGCGCTGGCATCCTGATTGGCTGCAATAACTCCCTCGATGTCAATCAGCGCCGTGTAACGCCCGCTCGGGATCGGTGTCGCGCTTTGCCAGTCACCGAGAAAGACGAAAAGCAACGCAAAAAGGTACACGAATGTTAACGATTTAAACAAAATCCCCCAGCGTCGGGAGCGCCGTTGTTCCCGCACCGATTCCAGCAGAATGCTCTCCAGGATCTTCTGCTGCCAAGGGCTTCTATTACCTCCCTCGTCGAAGGGATAATCGGGGGGAATGCCAGCCGATCCCGGCATCCAACGATCAGAATCCTTACCCCTTTTGCGCTTAAAGATCATCGAAACCCCTCTTCAATTCAGCAATCCGGTTCACGATTTACTGCCCAAGGCCGGTTGCCAGTCAGCCAACCCGGTAAATCGCAGATGTCATCCAGACAACCCAGCGGCGAGTGTTTCAACAAGCGATCCGCAGAGTGGACACCATAGGAAACCGCTAAAGCATGAGTGAGCGCGTTGTTTGCCATCTGCATATCGTACTCCGTATCGCCGATCATAAGACCTGCTTTGGGATCCACGCCAAGTGTGTCGAAGATATCAATCAACATTTCCGGGTGGGGCTTGGAAGCGGCCTCATCGGCACACCGGGTAACATGAAAGAATCTGTCGCATTCTGTTTCTTTGAGCGCCTGATCGAGCCCGCGGCGTCCTTTTCCTGTCGCAATCGCCAACCTATACCCCGATTCATGCAATGTTTGCAGCGTGTCGTACGCTCCGGGAAAGAGCTTCGACGGTGTCTGTTCATGACCTAAAAAATGGTGGCGATAGCGAGCCACGAATTCTCTGGCGAAAGTCTCATCACTGCCGGGAAAAAGCATTTCTATGGCCTCGGGTAACCCCAAACCGATCACGTTGCTCATTCGCGCATGTGGCAGGGGCGCCAGGCCAAGATCAGCCACCGCAGCGCGCATACACGCGACAATCCTTGCCTCCGAGTCCATGAGCGTGCCATCCCAATCAAATATCAGCAATTGAATAGGGTTGTTCACGGAAACCTCATCTCATGAACTCATTGACCGGTAAATACCACATGAAGTTCGCATCAGCTCGCCAGCGCCTCCAGAACATCCTGCAAATCTTCCGTGAGCGGTGAGCGGACACAAATCTTCCGCCCCACATCCGGAAAGGAAAACGAGAGTGAATGTGCGTGGAGGAAAAGGCGGCTCAGTCCCGCCTTCCTGAGATCTCGATTACAGGTGTCGTCACCGTACTTCGTATCTCCCGCCAGCGGATAACCCAGGTGCGCGGCGTGAACCCGGATCTGATGGGTGCGTCCGCTCAGCAACTGGGCCTCGACCAATGTAGTGGCAGCGTACTGCTCCAGCGGATGAAACTTGGTTGCCGACGATTTTCCGCCCGCGTCGACGCGTACATGCCGCTCGCCACTTCGCAACACATTCTTGCGCAATGGGGCATCGATCAGCCGATCACCGCCCTCCCAGAGCCCGCAGACAAGTGCCAGGTAGCGCTTCTCCAGGGCGTTGGCTCTGATGAGTTCATGCATTTTCCGCAGGGCGCTGCGTCGCTTGGCCAATATCAGACAGCCTGACGTTTCGCGATCCAGTCGATGTACCAGTTCCAGCTCCTTCAGCTCAGGACGCAACAACCGCATCGCCTCGATCAGGCCATAGTTGACGCCACTCCCACCATGAACCGCCATCCCCGACGGTTTGTCGAGGATCAATAGGCGGTCGTCCTCGTAGAGCACCGCTGCACGGAGTCTGTCCAGGGCGCGCTGTCCTGGACTCACATGGCGCTCCTGCGCCAGGCGCAGGGGCGGAATCCGCACTTTATCCCCCTCTTGCAGACGGTAGGCGGCCTCGATTCGTCCCTTGTTCACCCGCACCTCACCTTTACGCAGGATTCGATATATACGGCTCTTGGGCACCCCTTTCAGACGCCGAATCAGGTAGTTGTCGATGCGTTGGCCAGCTTCATCGTCAGTGATAGTCAGCAACTGGACCGCAGGGATGGGACGACTTTGAGGTTCATTCATAGGCCAATGATATCATTAGCGTTTCCAATTGATGGTGTGAACAAAGGCTGATATATTGCCTAGGCGATTACGCTAGGTGCGAATTTACCTGTGCACCCGGAGTGGGGTTGAGTCAACAGGCCCCACCGCAGGCAAGCCCCACCTGCCCATGGCAAACTGGCAGAATTTGGCTGTGCCGCGACAAATCGGATTTGACGACTTAATGAAACGAGTTTCCCGAGCCACCACCTATAAGGTGGTTGGCTCGAACAGGGTTAAGGTCGCCCGCCCCCTCTTAACCTGGGCGACATTGAACAAAGCGCCCTTGTCCGTGTCGCCTCAAGCGCGGACCTGGAAGTTGGCCGAAAGCGCTGACAGGACATTTGAGAACGCCCGTAGGAAGCTGCATCAACGCTTGCGCTCCCTCCCCGGACAGTACCGGTGTGGCGCCATACTGTAACCTGCAGCACGATGGCTGATGTTCCAGCCTGGTTCATGCACCGCTGGTAAATGACGTGTAGAAAAAACACGCCGTTCCAAGGTGGATGTCTGCCAGTCGGTCCGCCGTGGCCGTCATAGACATGAAGGCGCGGAGAGATACTCCGCATGAAAAGAATGCTGATCAACGCAACTCAACCGGAAGAGTTGCGAGTGGCCATGGTGGACGGCCAAAAACTGTACGACCTCGACATCGAAACCGTCGCGCGGGAACAGAAAAAGGCCAATATCTACAAGGGTCGTATCACCCGCATTGAACCCAGTCTTGAAGCCGCCTTCATTGACTACGGCGGCGAACGCCATGGCTTTCTTCCCCTCAAAGAAATCGCGCGCAGCTACTTCGCGCCTGCGGCACTGGAGAATACAGGCCGCGCCAGTATCAAAGATGCCCTCAAAGAGGGGCAGGAGCTGGTGGTACAGGTAGAGAAAGAGGAGCGTGGCAACAAAGGGGCGGCATTAACCACCTTCGTTAGCCTTGCGGGGCGCTATTTGGTCCTGATGCCTAACAATCCCCGCGCAGGTGGTGTCTCACGCCGCATCGAAGGCTCGGACCGCAGTGAACTGCGGGATGCCCTGAGCGAGTTGGATATCCCGGAAAGCATGGGGCTGATCATCCGCACCGCCGGTGTCGGCCGATCCGTCGATGAACTCCAGTGGGATCTCGAATACCTGCTGCACCTATGGGAGGCCATCGAGCGCGCAGCCGCCAACCGCAGTGCACCGTTTCTTATCTACCAGGAGAGCAATCTCATCATTCGCGCTCTGCGCGATTATCTGCGCGCAGAGATCGGCGAAATTCTGATTGACGATCCGGAGGTGTACCGCCAGGCAAAAGTCTTCATGGAACAGGTGATGCCTCATAACCTGAACAAGGTGAAGCTCTACTCCGATGCCACGCCGCTGTTTAACCGTTTCCAGATTGAGAGTCAGATCGAAAGCGCGTTCAACCGTGAAGTTCGTCTACCTTCGGGCGGCGCTATCGTCATCGACCATACCGAAGCACTGACCACTATTGATGTGAACTCCTCGCGCGCTACCAAAGGCGGTGATATCGAGGAGACAGCGCTCAACACCAATCTGGAGGCCGTGGACGAACTGGTCCGTCAACTAAAACTGCGCGATACCGGTGGTCTGATCGTCATCGACTTCATCGATATGACACCAGCACGCAATCAACGCGAAGTTGAAAACCGCCTCAAGGAAGCGCTGAAGCAAGATCGCGCCCGTGTGCAGATCAACCGTATATCGCGTTTCGGCCTGCTGGAGATGTCCCGCCAGCGGTTGCGGCCTTCTCTGGGTGAGTCCAGCCAGATCGTCTGTCCCCGCTGCAACGGGCAAGGCACTATTCGCGGCGTAGAGTCATTGGCACTGTCGATACTGCGCATCGTTGAAGAGGAAGCCATGAAAGCAAACACTGTGCGTGTCGTGGCGCAGCTACCGGTGGAGGTTGCCACCTTTCTTCTCAACGAGAAGCGCGAAATGATCCAGGCGCTGGAAGAGCGCAATAAGGTACGGCTGATGCTGCTGCCGAATCCGCATCTGACAACTCCGCAGTATCAGGTCGTCCGTCAGAGGGCCAGCGATATCGCCGAAGGATCAGAGGGCACTCCCAGCTACGAAATGATCGACAAAATCGAGGAGATCGTCCCTGATGCGACCGATATGCGCCGGCCCGCGGCGGAGGAACCGGCGGTAAAAAGCCTGGCACCGTCCGCTCCAGCGCCGGCGCGTGCGCCCGAAAAACAGGAAGCAGCCGGGAATGGCTTCTTCAAGCGCTTGTTCGGCGCCCTGTTTGGGAACCGCAAGGACAAGACACCAGAGATCGAAGCGAAGAAACCTGCCAAAAAAACCACTCGCAATGCACCGGCGCGTGGGCGTCCGACGCGCAGCGATCAACCGGGGAGAAGTGAAGAGCGACGTCCCCGCCGCGGCAGCAACACCAACAGCCGTCGTGGCAGTGAGCGCGACCGATCCCGTGACAACGGCGGCCAGGCAGGCTCCAAAGGCGAAAAACAGGCCGTTGCACCGCGTGCGGAAACATCCAAAACCCAACGCAAGGCGGTCGCGCCGGCGGACTCCACTGCCAGCAAAGGGCCAGAGGCAACCGCCGGACCCGAGGATGCCGCTACGCAGGAAGCCGGCACGCGTTCGCGTAATCGCCGCGGTCGGCGTGGTGGTCGCCGTCGTTCCGGACGTGGCGATCGCGAAGGAACCGCTGACACTGGAGAGACGGCGACACAGGAAACCACTGCTGCCAAGGCGCAGGAGCCGGCAAAACCCAGGCAGATCGAAACGCGCAGCCCCGTTGCGCCACAGAGCCCCGTGGCTGCACCCTCCGCGCCGCCGCAAGCTGCATCCGACACAGCACAGCCAGAGGCACCGCCCGCCAAGACGCATCCGGCGACGCCTGCAGCGGTTCGTCCGGCTGCCGTCTCCACACCATCCCCCACTGCGAGCGTGCCAGCGGCTCCACCCGCCGCGGCGCCGAGCCCGGTACCCGCGACGCCGGCTACCCCCTCGCCAGTGTCGGCACCCGCACCTGCGGTACCCGGTGGCGGCGCGCAAAACACGCCGACCGCTCGCCCAGCCGGCGTTGAGTCCAAGCCGACGCCCGCGGCGTCAGAATCGCTGCCCGTTGTGGAACCGGCACAGGCAGCTAGGCCCGCGCGGCCCGCAGAGCCCGCCAGTACACGGCCTGTGGAGCAGACTCAGCCGATCCCAATGGCAGTCAAACCGGCGACAGCGGCACCTCGGACAGAGTCCAAGCCGGCCGCAGCGCCGTTCACCGGCCCAGAAGAATCCTCCCCGCGAACCAACACCGGGAGTGTAAATCCGCTTGCTCCCACACGTGCCGATGCGCCATCCGCGGCGCCGCCTGTTGAGTCGCCAGCCCCACGACCGCCAGCCTCACCGGCTCCCGAGCCGCGCCGGGCACCCCCTCCCGCGGTCGAGGCACAACCGGTAGAAACGCGCCCGGCAACCCCGACGCCACTACCACCAGCAACGAAACCCTCCCCCACGGTCGGCGAGCCTCGTCCCGTGACTCCGCCAGCACCGCGGTCGGACGACAATTGAACGGTTTCAACTAGGGAGAAAACAAGGGGCAGACTCTCACGAGTTGCCCCTATCTTTACCTGCCTGATTCCTTACTATCCACTCAGGTCGTCGCACACCTTGTGCAATAGACCCTGCGCCGCACTTTCAATCATATCCAGGACCTGTTCGAAACCGCGCGCTCCACCATAATAGGGATCGGGGACATCGCTCTGCCCGAGGTGCGGCGCAAACTCCATGAACAGGCGCAGCTTCCCCTCTTGCCCGGGTGGACACAGCGCACTCAAAAAATCGAAATTGTCGCGATCCATGGCCAGCACGTAGTGGAATCGCACGAAATCCTCGGGCACCGCGGCACGAGCCCGTATATCACTGAGATCAACGCCACGCGTCTTGGCAGCCAGCTGTGAACGCCGATCAGGGGGTTCACCGATATGGTAGGCATGGGTGCCCGCCGAATCCACCAGCACCCTGTGCTCCAGATTGTTCTCGCGCAACAGTCGACGGAAAACGCCATGAGCCGTGGGAGACCGGCAGATATTCCCCATACAGCAGAACAGCACACTGATTGGCTCACTCATGAGATCAATTACTCTTGTTCAATGCTTCACGCGGCCTTGTTGCAGGGCACGCGCCACCGATTCGAGATCCTGTTCGGTATCGACTCCACGGCCAGGGAGTTCCAGCGCCTGCGCGACGTAGATGCTCTCTCCCACCCACAGCACCCGAAGCTGTTCCAGCGATTCGGTCCGCTCCAGGTCGCAGGGAGACCAATTGACATAGTTGCGCAAGAAACCGACCCGATAGGCGTACAGACCGATATGCCGCGCATGTGCGGCGTGCGGCTCGAGACGCGGCGGTTTCTTCTGAAATGCTTCACGATCCCAGGGCAGCGCCGCACGGCTGAACAACAACGCATCCCCGCGTTGATTGCGGACCACCTTGACCACATGGGGATCGAACAACTCTTCAGCGTTCACGATGGGCGTGCAAAGCGTTGCCATCCCCGCGTAGTCGTGGCCCGCCAATCCCTCCGCCACTTGCCGTAATAAAGCCGGCGGCATTAGGGGTTCATCGCCCTGTAGATTCACCACGATAGCATCGGTATCCCACGCGCTGCGACGCGTCACCTCTTCGATCCGGTCCGTACCTGAGGGGTGCTCGGTCGAGGTCATGCAGACCGTGGCGCCAAAGGCAGTCGCCGCATCGCGAATGCGTTCGTCATCGGTCGCAATCACCACCTCATCGGCGCCGCTCTCCACCCCGCGCTGCCAGACATGCCAGAGCATGGGTTTGCCGGCTATATCACGCAGCGGCTTCCCGGGCAGACGCGTTGAACCGTAACGGGCGGGTATGACGACTTTGAACTGCAATCAGACCTCCTCGTCGCCTGGAAGTTGACGCGCCTCTTCCTCGAGCATTACGGGAATGTCGTCGCGAATAGGATAGGCGAGCCGGTCCACTTTGCAGATCAATTCCTGCTCCACCTTTTTAAAGACCAGAGGTCCTTTGCAAACGGGGCAAACCAAGATGTCCAGCAGTTTTCTATCCACGTGTTTTCTTCCTGTCCAGTAAGGCCAGCAAGCGCTCGCCGAAGCGCGGATCCAGTTCCGCGACGACAGGCACATACCAGAGATTGGCGTTTTCGAAGTGCCGACATTTTACCGCATCTTTCTCGGTCATCAGGATAGCTTCGTCCGACTTCGCAAAACGGAGGTCTTCGCGGCTGAAACCATGATGATCGGGAAAGGGGTGTTCGACTATGTCGAGGCCCTGTTTGCGCAGAGCCGCAAAAAAACGCGACGGGTGTCCGATGCCGGCAACCGCATGTACCGTCCGCCCGGCGAAAGCCTGCCACGATACAGCCTCATCGTCACCGCCCACGCGTCGCGGCAGGGCGGGCCGCAGTTTCATACCGTACTCGCCATGGCCCCCGCCTCCCGTAGCCACGACAAAATCCACGCGCCGCAAACGCCGTTTGGGTTCACGCAATGGTCCAGCCGGCAGCATATGCCCGTTTCCCAGTCGTCGCACCCCATCGACTACCGCGATTTCAATGTCTCGCCCCAGAGCGTAATGCTGCAAACCGTCATCTGAGACGATTACGTCGCAACGCCGATGTTCGAGCAGTGCTTTTGCCGCCCCGGCGCGATCGGGGCCCACCGCCATCGGACAGCGCGTGCGTGAGGCCAACAATACCGCCTCATCACCCACTGTAACGGGGTCGCTATCGCTGCGAACCTGCTGTGGCCAGTGTGCCGCCTTACCTCCGTACCCCCTGCTGACCAGACCCGGTTGATAGCCGTGTTCCCGCAAAAGGTTCGCAAGCCAAGCCACCAGCGGCGTTTTTCCGCTGCCTCCAACCGTGATATTCCCGACCACGATGACCGGAATCGGCAAACGACGGGTACGCAGAATTCCTGTGCGATAGGCAAGTCGCCGTGCGGCGACCACCAGGCGAAAGAGCCACGAAACAGGGATCAGCAACCAGACCACCGGTCGATCGCTATACCAATAGCGGTCGAGGGATTTCAATGCCCTGCAACGCACCGTTTCCGAGAGACAGGGCGGCGGGTACGCCTCATTCCTCGGGCGGTTGTTTGGTGGCAAAAGTGATATGGACGATGCCCAGTTGACGGGTTGCGTCCATGGCGCGGATAACTGCCTGATGGGGAGTGCGGGCGTCGGCACTGATGATAAGTGGGGGCTCACGCCGATCCGCAACGCTTTTCGCAATCGCCTGTTTCAACGTTTCGAGCTTGGTATTCAGAACCTCCTGACGGTTCACGAAATAGCGGCCTTCAGCATCGATGGTAATCTCAATAGGATCGGAAGGCTGCTCACGCTCCTCGCCCGCCGCCTCCGGGAGCTCAATCTTCAACTCCGCTTCGCGATCAAAGGTGGTCGAGACCATGAAAAAGATCAGCAGCAAAAACACCACATCAATCAACGGGGTGAGATTGAGATCCGGCTCTTCCTTACGGTTCAGTCTCAGGTTCACTTCACCGTCACCTCCTCATCCACATCCTTTTCGCGCTGGCCATGCATCACCTCGACCATCTTCAACGCCTCCTCTTCCATGCGCACCACCAGCTCGTCGACACGACCACGAAAGAATCGATAGAACATCAGCGTTGGAATCGCGACCGAAAGCCCCGCAGCCGTTGTGATCAGCGCCTCGGAGATACCGCCCGCCAGAACGGTGGGATTACCCACCCCATGCCCCAAAATGGCGGAGAAGACCTTGATCATGCCGATCACGGTTCCCAGCAGCCCCAGTAATGGCGAGATCGAAGCAATGGTGCCGAGCGTGTTGAGGTAGCGCTCCATCTCGTGCACCACCTGCCGCCCAGTCTCCTCGATCGCCTCTTTCATGATCTCGCGCTCATGGTGAAGGTTGACCAATCCGGCTGCGAGGATTTTACCCAACATGGAACCCTTGCGCAGCGACTGCACACGGTGTGAGTCGAGTTGATCGTTGCGGTACATGTGCCACACCTGAGCCACCAGATGCTTGGGCAGAACGCGTTTGGTCTGTAATGACCAGAATCGCTCCGCGATGATCGCCAGCGACAGGACGGAACAAGCGATGATAGGCACCATCAGCCAACCGCCAGATTTGATCAACTCGAACACTTACAGATTCCCCTCGTACTTCTCCACAACCAACTTCCCGAGATAGTCCGCCACTATTTCCAACGCCACACGATTGTTCCGCACCTGCGCGTGCGTCACCGATCGCAGATCATGATCATCATTCGGCAGACCGTAAAACCAAAGGCGCTATGTTACTCGATTTACCCTCCCCCCCCAAAGGTCGCGCTCCAGTAACGTTGCGACTTCAGTCGCCACAACCTCGGCACGCCAAACCCAAGGCGTGGATCCACCGCCACTTCCATGGCGCCGTATTGCGCCGTTGTCCATACCGCAGCGCCCGCCGAGCGGTACCGTGCAATGATTTCGGGTTTGGGAAATCCCCATCGGTTGGCATAGCCGGCGCTCACCCAGGCCATTTTGGGCCTGACCAACGCGATAAATTCGCTGGAGGAGGAGGTCGCGCTCCCGTGATGCGGCACGACGAGAAGATCCGCCCGCAGTTCTCCGGATCTGTTCCGTAGCAACTCGGCCTCTGCGAACCGCTCGATATCACCCGTCAACAGCACCCGATAGTCTCCTGCGCGAACACTCAGCACGCAGGAGTGGTCGTTCTCCGCTGCCGGATCAGTGTAGCTTGAGGCAGGATGCAATACGGAGAATTCAATCCCATCCCACTCCCAACGCATCGCCGCCTGGCAGTGCTCTGCAAGCAGTGATTCTCCCGGATTGGGCGCCCGCCGGATATCGCCCACCGCTATCTCGCGCCGTACCGCGTTGACGCCTCCGGTGTGATCGCTATCCCCATGGCTGACCACAAGCCGGTCGAGTCGGTCCACACCCAAACTGCGCAGATACGGCACCACCACGGCAGAACCGGCGTCAAAGTGATCGCCATAGCGCGGACCGGCATCGTAGAGCAACGTGTGGTTGGCGGTTCGTACCACAACGGCCAAGCCCTGACCTACGTCCAGGAGGGTTACACGGAAGCCACCCTCCGATGGTTGAGGGTGCGCCGTCAGGACGACCATCGGGACCATCAGCAACAGACCGAGACCGCGAAGGGGAATACCCCGCGGCAACAGCAGCATCAACGCGCCGAATCCTCCCAGGACCGCACTCCAGAAAGGCGGCTCGGCGATACGCAGCAACGCGAGAGGCAGTTCGGCCAACCACTCCATCGGCCACCAGAGCACTGCCAGCGAATAGTGCGCGATCTGGAGCAACAATGCCGCGAGAGTGGCGTTGACAGGCAACGCGAGCACCCCCAGTAGCGTCAGCGGGACGGTGACAAAACCCACCCAGGGAATGGCAAGAAGATTGGCGATCGGCGCCACCAACGAAACCTGTCCGAATGCGAGTGCCATCAATGGAAATAGGCCTAGGGTGATCACTCCCTGGATTTTCAGCCAGCGATAGCGAAGCGCTGGTGCGCTGCGTTCCCCTACCATTACCCAAAGAATCAGGCCAACCGCCGCGAAGGAGAGCCAAAATCCCACCGCAAGCACGGCATTCGGATCCCAGGCCACCACCAACGCCAGCGCAAGGAACAGGCTCCGCGTGGGCTGAAGCGTACGCATCATCACAACCGCACCCATCACGACTGCCACCATGATCAAGGCACGTTGAGTGGGTATCGAGAAACCCGCCAGCGCAGCGTACCCCAGGGCCCCCAGGATCGCTCCACACCCCGCCGCGCGGGGTGCAGCAAGCCAGCGTGACGCCCCTGGCCATCCCGCCCAAAGAAAGCGAACCAAACCAAACATCATCCCTGCCACCAGCCCGACGTGCAGTCCGGATATGGCCATCAAATGGCTGATTCCCGTGCCGCGCAGTACTTCCCACTGTTCGGCACTGATGGCGGAACGATCACCCAGAGCCAACGCACTGAGAATTCCCCCGAACTCAGCGCCCTCCAGGTGCGCTTGCATGCGCCTGATCCCGTCGGCACGCAGGCGATCGATGCTGAACGGCCGTGGGCCGGCAGCATTTAATCGGCGGTTTCGCACATCCGATCGCACATAGCCCGTTGCCCGTATCCCTTCACGATAGAGCCACCCTTCGTAGTCAAATCCTCCCGGATTGCTGAACCCGCGTGGCCGTTTGAGGCGGGCAGTAACTCGCCAGATCTCGCCGCTGCCGAGTTGCTGATAGTCACGATACCAACTGAGCCGGATCTGCCCCGGCGAGGGATAAGTTAGACCTTGATGAGAAAGCTTCTGGACATCAAACCGGAATCGCAGGCGCCCGGCATCGTACTCGGGTATACCCACCACACGCCCGGTCACTTCGACATCGGCGCCCTCCAACTGCAAGGGCAGCACTCGGTCGACCACCCAATAGGCATGCACCAGTGCCCATACGAAACCGGTCAAGGCAATGGCCAGACACCGACACCGCCGGCACCGCCAGGCCAAAAGCACCACCAACGGTAGCGGAGAGATCCAAAAGAGGGATGGAAGTTCGGGCAGCGACTGTAGCGCCACAATTCCCAGCAACCAAGCGAGCGTCCCTGCGAACATGTTCCTTCCTTGAAAAATGTGGATAATGTCCTGACAACGTCAGGAATGCCCGGCGTTGACAGGGAACCGCGGCAAATCCATGAGACCGCAGCCACAATTCTTATCGACTCGACCCAACCGTTGGCCAGAAAAATCATAAAACGCTTCATGCCTGATCGCCACAAGATCCGCGATCACAAACATCTACGGATCTTTGGGCATTTGTTGCATGATCCCAATCTGTTTCATCTCAACCGCCGGTCAGTCTCGGGTGCTTTCGCGTTAGGCCTTTTTAACGCATTCGTACCGGTCCCCTTCCAGATGGTGCTTTCGGCGGCTGGGGCGATTCTGTTCAGGGTCAATCTACCGATCGCGGTGGGCTTGGTCTGGATTACCAATCCGGTGACGATGCCACCCATCTTCTACTTTTGCTATCTGGTGGGCACTTGGATTTTAGGAACACCCGTCAGCGAAGTGGAATTTGCAATCTCGATGGAGTGGCTGCGCAGCGAACTCGCCTTGATTTGGCAGCCATTTTTGCTGGGCTGCCTGGTTTCCGCTGTCACCGCATCCAGCGCGGGCTATGTCCTTATGCGCGGTTTCTGGCGCCTGCATGTCATCAAGGATTGGAAGTCGCGCCGCCTGCGCCGTCGGGAAGCGAGGGATAACCCCACCGCGACCAACGACTCCTCGAAAGACAGCTAACCGGGCTCGCTAAGCCGGTGCAACGTCGTTTCACGCTAACGACGCAGGTCGGATTCAACGATACGGCCATCACTCAGAGTGCAGATCCGATCCATGCGCGCCGCCAGTTCCAGATCATGCGTCACCAGAACCAGACTGGTTCCCAGCTCGATGTTGAGTTCCAGCATGAGATCGTAGACCTGCTCGGCATTGCGCCGGTCCAGGTTACCGGTGGGTTCATCGGCGAGTACGCATTTGGGCCGTGTGACCAGTGCCCTTGCCACTGCAGCCCGCTGGCGTTCACCGCCGGAAAGTTCTCCGGGACGATGGCGTTCGCGATCTGTCAGTCCCACCCGCGCCAGCAGTTCGCGCGCCTGATGAGCGGCAGTCTGGGGCGTCAAACCCTGAATCAGCAGCGGCATGGCCACGTTTTCCAACGCCGTGAACTCCGGCAGCAGATGATGGAACTGGTAGACAAAGCCGAGCACACGATTGCGCAGGCGACCGCGCGCCGCATCGCTCATGATGTGAGTGAGCTGCCCGTCGATGGTCACCTCGCCCGAGGTCGGCACATCCAGACCGCCGAGCAAATGCAGCAGTGTGCTTTTGCCCGACCCCGATGAACCGAGAATAGCAACCCGTTCCCCCGGGGCCACGCTGAAATCGAGCGAGCGCAGTACCTCAGCATGCAAGTCCCCTTCACGAAATACCCGCGTCAACCCGCTGCAGGCCAGCACCGATTCTGAAGCCCGCACAACCTCTGGCGGACTATTCATAACGCAGCGCCTCAGCAGGCTGAGTACGGGCCGCGCGCCACGCAGGATAGAGAGTCGCCACCAGACTGATCAAAAAAGCCACTCCACCAATGCGCACTACGTCATCCCAGTGCAGTTCCGAGGGCAGGTTGCTGATGTAGTAAACATCGGGCGACAGAAACCGGATTCCAAACAATCGTTCTATGGCAGGCACGATCGTCTCCACATTGAGTGCCAATGCGACGCCACCGGCAACTCCGAGGATCAAGCCGATCACCCCTATCAGCGCTCCTTGCACGATAAAAACGGCCATGACACTCCGCGGGGTCAGGCCGAGGGTACGTAAAATAGCGATGTCGCTCTGCTTGTCCGTTACCACCATCACCAGGGTCGAGACGATGTTAAACGCCGCAACGGCAACAATAAGCAGCAGGATAATGAACATCACCCGCTTTTCGGTCTGGATGGCACGAAAGAAATTGGCGTGCTGGCGTGTCCAATCGCTGACGAAAAGACGTCCGCCAAACTTTCGGGCGATCTCCCGCACCACCACCGGTGCCTGAAAGAGATCATCGAGTTTGAGGCGGACACCCGAGACCCGATTTTCCATGCTGAGCAGCTTGGCGCCATCTTCCAGGTGAATGAAGGCCAGGTTGCGATCGTACTCGTACATTCCCACCTCAAAGAGCCCGATGACGGTGAAGCGTTTAAAGCGCGGCAGGATGCCGGCGGGTGTCACGTTCACCTGGGGCGTGACGACCGTCACCTTGTCGCCAACACGCAGACCCAGCGCGAAGGCCAGCTCTTTGCCGAGAATGATCCCGAACTCGCCGGCCTGCAAATCCGAGAGGTGCCCAACCAACATTTTCTGCACCGCCTCGGAGACCGCCGGCTCCTCTGCGGGCAATACACCGCGCAACATCGCCCCACTCACGGTGTCGCCGTAGCTGAGCATCACCTGCGCATTGACATAGGGTGCTGCCCCCACCACGCGCGGATGCTTGCGTGCCTCGTCAGCGACACCTTGCCACTCTTCCAGTCCCTCGTTGGGGCCACTGATGGTGGCGTGGGAGGCCATACCCAGGATGCGCTCGCGCAACTCCGTCTCGAATCCGTTCATGACCGACAACACGGTGATCAACGCGGTAATGCCCAGCGCGATCCCGAAGATCGAGGTTAGCGAGATAAAGGAGATGAAGTGGTTACGGCGCTTGGCACGCGTATAGCGCAGGCCGATATAGAGTTCCAGGGGTCGAAACATGGGGCGCATTAAACCATAAACCCCTGGAAAAGGCGCGCTCCCATCGAGCGTTTTCAATCCCAGCGAATCGGGAGTGTGCGCTCGACGACAATCGCACGTACCGTCGGTATGGCCTGACAGGCGATGAGCCCGACACCATGCGCCACCGCGGCGCGTAACGTCCTGCCGTATTCGGGGTCTATTGCATCCGCCGGTCCAAAAGCGGTGACATCTCCGCGTTGAACACAGTAGACCATCACTGCCCTGTGTCCTTCGTGCACACAGGCTTGCAGTTCCCGCAAATGACGTGCTCCCCGGTCTGTAACCGCATCTGGAAACCGGGCGCAGCCCGTCGAATCCTTCAAGGTGACATTCTTAACCTCGACAAAACAGTCGGGCAGGTGTTCTCCCTGCAGGAGGAGATCGATACGGCTCCGCTCGCGTCCGTAGGGCACCTCTCTGCGCATCACCTGATAACCCTGAAGCTGCGGAATGACGCCGGTCGCTATTGCTTCTACAACCAACTGATTGGCCAGTCCCGTGTTGATCCCGACCAACGTCCCATTCTCACTTTCCACCAGTTCCCAGCTCAACGGGTATTTTCGTGTGGAACTACCGGTATCGCGCAGCCAAATTCGTGATCCAGGATCTGCACAGCCCATCATCGAACCCGTGTTGGGGGTATGTGCCGTAACCAACCGCCCGTCCGTCAATTCCACATCGGCGAGAAAGCGCTTGTAGCGCCGAATCAGACGCCCCGCAATAAGCGGCTTATCGAACCGCATCAGTCGGTCGGACAAAAAAACGGGGCCCGAAGGCCCCGTTTCTGTTTACCGCCGGTCAACAAGATCAACCAAAAATATCTTTGGTGATGTTGTTGAACCAGCTGTGAGCATACTGCACCTCGCGGCGACGATCCTCCGCCGATGCGTCCATGGGTGTCAAACCACCCGAACCCGGGACACCGGCGATCACCTGAGCGCCCTTGTCGTCGGTGCCCAAGCGGTAGACACCGGCCACCGAGATGCCATAGTCCTTGCCGACGATACTGTAGCAAGTGTTGACATAGGACGGCGTACCCGGTGCGTGGCCGTTAAGCAGCGCCACAATGGCGGCTGCGGTCACCTTGGCGTGTGAATTGGCCGAGTAGCCCGACTTGGGCATCGTGGTCGCGATGCTGGCATCGCCGATGACATGAATGTTCTTGTGAATGGTGGACTCGAAGGTTCCCTTATCCACCGGACACCACTCACCGTCACCCGTCAGCCCGGTGCTGATAGCGATCATGCCGGCCTTCTGGGCTGGAATGACGTTCAACACATCGGCTTTGTGGCTGTCGCCGAACTTGGTCGTAACGGTCATCGCACCGGCATCGACCTTCGCAATACCCTGGTCCGTCTGCTCACCACCTACCCACTCGATCAGACTGTTGGGAGTGCCGTAGCCATACAGGTCCTTCCAGCCCTGCATGAACAGGCCCTGCTTGGAGAACTTGGCTTTGGCGTCCAGGATCAACACTTTCGATTTCGGTTTGTGGTGTTTGAGGTAGCCGGCGATCAAACTGGCGCGCTCGTAAGGCCCAGGCGGGCAACGGAAGGGGTTGGCTGGTGGGCAGATCACCACGGTGCCGCCATCTCGCATCGCCTCGAGCTGCTTGCGCAACGTCGCAGTCTGCGGACCTGCTTTCCAGGCATGCGGGACTTTCTCGGCAACAGCCGCGTCGTAACCCTCCAGGGTTTCCCATTTGAAATCGACACCCGGTGATACCACCAGGCGGTCATAGCCATAACTGCCGCCGCCGGCGGTTTTGACCATGCGGCCGTTGGGGTCGATCCCCGTCACCGTATCGTGAACGACTTTGACACCCCGCGCTTTCAAGCCATCGTATCCAAAGGCGATGGAATCAATACTCCGCTCACCCCCGATGACCTCATTGCTCATAAAGCAGGTGTGGTAAGTCTTGTTGGGCTCGATCAGTGTCACCTCGATGGAGGCATCCGCCATACGGATGTAGCTGGCGGTGGTGCTACCGCCGATACCACCCCCGACAACGACCACTTTCTTTTTGCCCGCCGCGATGGCAAAGCCCGGCGCGGCCACAACCAAACTGGCGGCACCTGTCGCTTTGACAAAATCTCTACGTGTAATTTTCGTCATGTTCTTCTCCCCCTTACTTCTGACTGCCGTAGAACTGAATGAGCGCGGCAATATCCTTGTCACTCAGGTCTTTGACCTTGGCACGCATCTTCTTCGGCATGTCACGATGGCCGGCGGTGAAGTCCATCATGGCGTAGCTCAGATAGGGCATCCACTGTCCGGCGAGTATGCCGGAACCGTCGCCTTTACGACCGCCATCCTCATGGCACTTCTCGCAAGCTTCGTCGTGGATACGCCTGCCACTCGCAGCCATACCACTGTCCGCATTCTGGCTTGCCCGCAGGAAGGTCTTGCGGGTGAAGTAATCGGCCATAGCGCCGATCTCCTCATCGCTGTAGCCCTTGGCGATACGCCCCATGACGGTCGCCGGGCGCCTCAGGCCATCGATGTCATCCGGATCCATTTTGAGTGTTTTGGCGGCTGCCGCAAACTTGTCCTCGTCCTCGCCATACTTGTAGGAAAGCATGGCATTGACGAAATAGACCTTCGACATTCCAGAGATGGTCGGTGTAGCCGGCCCATTACTGACGCCGCTGGGGCCGTGGCAACCGGCACAAGTATCGGCAAGCATCGACGGAGAGGCCATCTCCGCGGACGCTGTTGCCCCCATTGTCAACCCTGCAGCCAGCAAGGCGACGCTTAACGCTTTCTTCCCCATGATGCCTCCTCTCGTTATCACAACATAACTTCCCAACCAAACCGGTCTGTAACCGGATTCTTATTCAAACCGTGGCGCTAGCCGAGACTGCGCCCGTGTGTCGCCTCCGCGAAATGCTTTAGTACCCTAAAGCAATCCGTGCGCCATTTGAATGGCGGCTCGCCCCAATAGGTCAGATACAGCTATTTGGACTGATGCGCTCCCCGCAAACGGGCAGCTTTGACATGACTGACCTGTCATTCTGCTGCCCGGCAGATCCCTATCCTCCGCGCCTAACCGCGCTATTCGGCTTTTTGATCGCTTCCGCTCGCCTCTTGCTTGATCGGTTCTTTTGGGTAATTGTGCACCAGCCCCTTGTGGCAATCGATGCATGTTTTACCCTCTTCCTGGGCCGCTTTGTGCTTACGCCGCCCCTGTTTATCCTGCTCACCGAGATCCATCGAATCCCAAGCATGACACGAACGGCAGGTGACGGAATCGGTCTCTTCCATGATCTTCCACACCCGGTTGGCCATTGTCCAACGATGGGCCTCGAATTTTTCTGGTGTGTCGATGGTACCGAGTATCGTATGCCAGACATCTTTCGATGCCTTGATTTTGGCGATCAGTTTTGGCCCCAGCGCCTTTGGCACATGACAATCCGGACAGCCTGCGCGCACCCCGGCAGGGTTCTTATAGTGACGTGACTCCGTATACTCGTTGTATACCTGATCACGCATTTCGTGACACGAAATACAGAACTCTGTGTTGTTGGTCATTTCTAGGAGAGGGTAGAACACCAGCGCGTAGATAGCTATGAGCACTGCAATGAGACCGCCGGAAATAATACCGATCAGGCGACCGAGAGAGTGATGAGGCTTCGGTGGGTTCTTGAGCGTGTCTACTAGCTTCTTGATTGGCATAGCTTTAGCTTGGAATCGCACGCAATCTCAGCCGCGTGCCAAACATTGCCTCCCCCTACTAGGAATCTCGAATCTGCCACAGCCGACATTCGTCACGCAACAGCACCACTGGGGGGGTACACTTCACGGCGTAAATATGCATGATGTGCGATCAACTCTTCCAGAATACCCAAATAAAAAATACGCCCGTCTATCAGTTAGTTACACCACATTGGGTTGATATGCAAACTTTGGAACCCAAGTCCGTCTTATACGTCAAAAGACAATTTCTATGGAAAAACAGGCTCCCCGCGGTACTTTATGCGAAAGGGTTAACGTCTGGCCAGCACCAATATATGTTAAAACCCTGCCTGGCTGGCTTACCGGATCCACCAAACTAGATTAGCTGATTTGTTGATCCTGACTCATCGATACGAAATCCGTGCTGATGCCCTTTCATAGAGACCCGATGGTATAGTTGCCACTATACCCCAAAATCACTTTCTCGATCTCCAAGGAGAGCTGCATGCCCCGGAAAGCATTCTGGTCAATCGCACTGCTGGCACTCGTTGCCACCCTGCTTACTCCGACCACCGAAAGTTCGGCACAAGGTACGGCTGCAACTCCGCGACCTGCGCCTGAGGCATCAGACTCCTCCCAAGGATCTTTTACAGCACGCAACCAATTTGCCGCAGTGCCAGCTCGCGGTTTGATCATGGAACAGGTCGAGGAACGCTTCGGTGTCCCCGAGGCCAAACTACCCGCCGTGGGCGATCCTGCCATCACTCGCTGGATCTACAAGGATTTCACTGTCTATTTCGAAGATCGTTACGTCATACACGGCGTCGTTCACCAGTAATCTGATTGCAGGCTTTGATTTCGCCCACCAACTCCCGCAGATCGGCCTGCGGAGTGCAATAGCGAACGTCCAACCGTGGCTCGAAGACTGTTGCCTGAATGGACGCACCAGGATGGCGTGCTGCTAACCTGGCCGCATCCTGGCACTGACTGGGCAGGGATGCTTGACGAGGTGGAGCGCGTCTATATCGATCTTGCGGGAGCGATTACGCAACGTGAAAGGTTGTTGGTGGCCTGTCACAACCAATCGCACCGGGAGCATGTGCGAGGTCTTTTGGCAACGGCGGATATTTGCGATGATCGCCACCACCTTGTAATTGCCCCCTCCAATGATAGTTGGAGCCGAGATCACGGCCCGATCACAGTTCACGATGGAGATAAACTGCATCTACTCGATTTTCGCTTCACCGGTTGGGGAGGGAAATACGCACACGATCTCGACGATCGGATCCCCCGCGCACTGGTGAAGGCGGGATGCTTCGGCGCAACACCCTGCACCTCCATCGATCTCGTTCTGGAGGGCGGCGGCATCGAGTCGGACGGCGCAGGGACTTTGCTGACCACAGCCTCCTGTCTGCAGGCCCCCTCGCGAAATCCTCATCTGTCCTTGCAACAACTCGAAGCGCGCCTTGGTGAACTGCTTGGCGTGGAACGTTTCCTGTGGCTGCACCACGGACACCTGGAAGGAGACGATACCGATGGGCACATCGACACCTTGGCCCGTTTCTGCGATCCAACCACCATCGCCTACGTCCGGTGCAGCGATCGGAAAGATACTCACTACGATGCATTGTCAGGCATGGAAGCGGAACTGCGGACATTCAGGGATTCCGCTGGTAAACCCTATCGACTGGTACCGCTACCCTGGCCATCGCCCAAGTACGATGAACAGGGGCAGCGACTGCCGGCCACCTACGCCAATTTCCTGATTATCAACGCAGCTGTACTGGTACCCACCTACGCCGATGCCGCCGATGCAGTTGCCCTTGCGACGCTGGCCGAATGCTTTCCGGACCGAGAGATCATCGGCATCGACTGCTCGCCACTGATTCGTCAGCACGGCAGCCTGCACTGCGTCACCATGCAATTACCCAGCGGGCTGCTGGCAGATCGGCCTGCGGCGAACGCGATATAATCGCCACTTCATCCAGAATTCGTCGAGGCCTTGCCATGCTGTCGGATCGTTCACTCACCGTTGCTCTGGTACAGCAGTCATGCGGCGCAGACCTCAGCGTAAACCTCGAACAAACACTGCAGGGTATTCACCAAGCCGCCGACAGTGGTGCGCAGCTCGTCGTCTTGCAGGAGTTGCATCGCAGTCGTTACTTCTGCCAACAGGAGACCGTCTCAGCCTTCGATCTTGCCGAAACGATCCCGGGGCCCAGCACCGAACGTCTCGCTGCAACGGCCCGAGAACGACAGGTAGTGATCGTCGCTTCGCTTTTCGAGCGCCGTGCCGCGGGGCTCTATCACAATACTGCTGTTGTTCTCGATCGTGACGGTACGGTAGCGGGCCGTTATCGCAAGATGCATATCCCGGACGATCCGGGCTACTACGAAAAATACTATTTCACCCCCGGCGACCTGGGTTTTGAGCCGATCGACACCTCCGTCGGGCGTCTGGGGGTGCTGGTGTGTTGGGATCAGTGGTACCCGGAGGCGGCTCGCCTGATGGCCTTGGGTGGCGCGGAAATGCTTATCTACCCCACCGCCATCGGCTGGGATCCAGACGACGAAAACGCCGAACAGCAGCGTCAACGCGAGGCATGGATAACCGTGCAGCGCGGCCATGCGGTGGCGAACGGGCTTCCGGTTCTGGTCTGCAACCGCACCGGATTCGAGCCTGATCCCACCCAGACCGACCACGGCATACAGTTTTGGGGCAGCAGTTTCGTAGCGGGACCACAGGGCGAACTGCTGTCGAGCGCGCCGATCGACCAGGAGCGTGTCATAACCGTGGTGCTCGATCTGAACCGCAGCGAGGCAGTCAGACGTGCCTGGCCTTTCCTGCGTGATCGCAGGGTGGACGCCTACAGCGATCTGACGAAGCGATTTCGCGACTGAGCGGGGGGGTCCAGCTAGGCTGACGGGTAATCGGCGTTGGTTACCCGCATCTTTTTCAAATAGCGATACAGGGTGCGTTCGCTGACACCCAGCCGGGAGGCGGCGCTGCCCCGATGCCCGCCGCACTCACGCAAGGCGTTGAGCACATCCCGTTGGTTGAGGCGTCGATTGCGTGTGATCAGGCGCATATCGGTAGCGACCGGACCATCATCAGCCGGTCCAGGTGCCGGCCCCCCGTTCATGACGAGATGCTCGGGCCGCAGCGTACTAGTGCTCGCCAGGATGGCCGCTCGTTCAATGACATTTCTCAACTCGCGCACGTTACCCGGATACTCGTGATCAAGCAGCTTTTCGATCACCTCGGGCGAGAGCGGCAGGTGGCGATCACCTCCCTCGATGCGCGTGAGGAAATATTCGGCGATGGCTGGAATATCATCCTTGTGCTCGCGCAGCGCCGGTATCTCCACCGGGAACGCCGAAAGTCGGTAGTAGAGATCCCTGCGAAAATCACCCCGAGCCACCATTGACTCGATGTCCCGGTTGGTGGCGGCGATCACCCGCACATCCACTTGAATGTATTCAGTCCCGCCGATACGCCGGATGCAGCCTGTCTCCAGCACCCGCAACAGTTTGGTTTGCAAGGCCAGCGGCAGTTCACACACCTCGTCGATAAACAACGTTCCGCCGTCGGCGACCTCGAACAGCCCCTTCTTCCGCAATGTGGCGCCGGTAAACGCCCCCCGCTCGTGACCGAAGAGTTCACTCTCCATCAGATTTTCGCCGAGCGTGCCACAATCGACGATCACGAATGGCCCGGCAGAGCGATTGGAAAACTGGTGCAGATACTCTGCCGCACACTCCTTGCCGACACCGCTTTCGCCAAGCAGCAAAACAGTTGTCTGAGTTGGCGCCACCCGCTGCATAAGACTGGTCAGGCGCAGCAGCGCGCGGCTGCGGCCGATCAGCAGCTTCGTGCCATCCTCTTGAACAACGGGAATCGGATCGAGGTATTCGCCCATGAACAGCACCTCACCCTGCTCATCCATCAAAGGTGTGGCCTGAATACGCACCTGTTCCGGGTGACGATCGCGGTCGTAGTGAATATGGATCATCTGCACCGACTCGCGCTTGCCGAAAACATGCTCAACCGGACAATGCTCGCCGTGCAGGCTGCACGGGACGGTGGAATCATGGGAAACTTCGTAACAATGGCGATTGATAACCTCGTCCGCGGTTACCGCGTAGCGCTGTCGATAACTGGCGTTGGCCGCTACGATGCGATAATCGCGGTCGATGACAACAAACGGCCCCGGAAGAATATCGATGATTTGCTGATAGGAGGGTAAACCTCCGGTCCTGTCGTCGTTCGCCATGGCCCCCAACTCCTTTTGTAGCGGGGTGTACTGCCAAAGATGACAGCATCCTGCCACGAGATATCCCTGTCATCCAAGGGGTATATCGAGATATCGCCGTATCCCCTAGGTGGTAGGCTGACCGATAGCGCAGCCACAAGGCGGGCTCGTTCGGGGAAATGGCGAATACCTAAGTTACTGGAACCTATTTCAAAATCCCCCGCGTGCTGTGTTGTACCCCGGAGACACACTGGGTAGGCCCGAATGCGCAGCCAACAGCAACAACTATTGGCTAGCCGGGAACACCGCAGGCATGCCTCTGGGGCCAACCCGCAGGACGCCCCATTTGAGTTCCCTCGGTGCGAAGGCGATGATCAGATTTCCCCCGCTCTTTCGCGAAACCGTGCCCAACCAAGCGCAGCGTTTGCAACCTGGTTGAGGATCGCAGCAAGAACCGGCACTTCGGAATGGGGCGTTCGAGGAAACCGCCGCGCCCCACTCGTCTCCCAACTGGACCGTGAGAACGCGCTTCATCATCCTCCTTGGCCTCTGTTACTATGGCGCCTCTGCGTCGCATCCTGTACATCAAATACCAACGATAAACGTAATAAAACGGTGAATTCTCGCCTGATCGATCAAACCCCGGAAGAAGCCACAGAATGATGCGATCGCTGAGCCTGTTCCTCATCCTGTTTGCGGTATGGGTGCTGCTTTCGGGGCACTACACGCCGTTGCTGCTGATTCTGGGTGTTGTATCGTGCTGGATAAGCGTTTACATCGCCCGGCGCATGGATGTGGTGGATCGGGAAGGCCACCCCGTGCACCTGAGCCTGCGTTTATTCACATACATTCCCTGGTTGGCATGGGAGACGCTCAAATCCAACATCGCGGTGGCCAAGCTGATCCTGAATCCGCGCATGCCCATCAGCCCCACCGTTGTCAAGGTTCGCGCCAGCCAGCCGGGGGATCTGGGCAAGGTGATCTATGCCAATTCCATCACCTTGACGCCTGGCACGGTCTCGATGAGCATCGACGGCGATGAGATTCTCGTACACTCCATCACGCATGAAGCCGAGGCTGAGCTTTTGTCCGGCGAGATGGACCGGCGCGTGACTCGTATGGCGGAGAGCGACTAGGGTGTTCATCGCTGCCGCTACCGCCGTCATCGTTGCCATGCTGCTCGCCCTGGTGCGAGCGTTGATGGGCCCGACGATCTACGATCGCATCCTGGCGGTCAACAGCTTTGGCACCAAGACGGTGCTGGTCATCGCCCTGCTCGGATTTCTCGCCGGACGGCCGGATTTTCTCGATATCGCACTCGTTTACGCACTGATCAATTTTATCGGCACCATCGCCATTCTCAAGTTCTTCGAATACGGCGATATAGGTGGGGCAGGCGAGTCCACCGCCGACGAGGAGCCCGGCTGATGGCGTTGTTGCTCGATGCCTTAAGTTGGCTGTTCCTGGGAGCGGGGAGTCTGTTCGTGGTCATCGGCAATGTCGGTCTGGTTCGCCTACCGGATTTTTATACTCGTCTTCACGCCGCTGGTATCACGGATACCATGGGTGCCGGTCTCATGCTGCTGGGAATGACCTTTCAGGCGGGGTGGACTCTGATCACGGTTAAACTTGTTCTGATCACCCTCTTCGTCCTGCTTACCAGCCCGACCGCCGCCCACGCGCTGGCCAAATCTGCGCTCCACGGCAAACTGAAACCGCTGTTGCACGACCCGGGAGGTGGGCCATCGACCAAGTGATCGATTATGTGCTGCTCTCCTTTCTGGCGGTGATCGCGATTGGCATCATCCGCTCGCGCAGCCTGATGGCAGCGGTCATACTTTCGGGGATTTACAGCTTGCAGAGCGCCGTGATCTTGCTGGCGCTGGATGCGGTCGATGTGGCGTTTACAGAAGCCGCGGTAGGGGCGGGAATTTCAACCGTGCTCCTACTGGCCACTCTCGGTTTGACGGGAAGCAAGGCACAGGAAAAAACCGGGCATACGATTCTGCCCGTTCTGGTCGTCTGCATCACGGGCGCCGCCTTGATCTATGGCACTCTGGATATGCCGCGCTACGGCGATCCGGGTGCACCCGCCCATCAGCACGTCGCACCGCGCTATATCGAGGAGTCTCCCAAAGAGATCGGCATACCCAACATGGTGACCTCGGTGCTGGCCAGTTACCGCGGCTACGACACTCTGGGCGAGGTTACCGTGATCTTTACCGCCGGGGTAGGCGTAATGATGTTACTGGCTGGCCGGCGCCGTAAATCGGACCGGAAGGAGGATCAGTCGTGATCCACCACATGGTCCTGCGCGCAGTTGCCAAGCTGCTGATCCCATTTATTCTGCTCTTTGCGCTCTACGTCCAGTTTCATGGCGAATACAGTCCCGGCGGCGGTTTTCAGGCCGGCGTCATCTTCGCCTCCGCTTTCATCCTCTACGGCCTGATCTTCGGTCTCGATGCAGCGCGCAAAGTCGCCCCTCTGGAGATTATTCGCGTGCTGATCGCGTTAGGCGTCTTGATTTTCGCTGGCGTCGGGGTCGCAACGCTATTGCTGGGTGGAAATTTTCTCGACTACAACGTGTTGGCGCACGACCCGGTGGCTGGCCAACATCTCGGTATACTGCTCATCGAATTGGGTGTCGGTACTACCGTAGCAGCGGCAATGATCACGATCTTCTTGTATTTTGCAGGACGCAGCAAATCGTGACCGACCTGCTGGGGCTGTACAACTACTGGATTGTGATCGCGCTGATGATGGCGGGTTTCTACGTCGTCATTGCTTCCGGCAATCTGATCAAGAAGATTATCGGCCTCAACGTCTTTCAGACCTCGGTCTTCATCCTCTACATCAGCATAGGCAAGGTTACCGGTGGAACGGCGCCGATCGTAGTGGAGGGTGCCGAGTCGGTGATCTATTCCAATCCCTTGCCCCACGTGCTGATTCTGACCGCTATCGTCGTGGGCGTCGCTATCACGGCCCTGGGCCTGGCCTTGGTAGTGCGTATCAAAGAGGCCTACGGCTCCATCGAGGAAGAGGATATACAGAGCCAGGATTCCGCTTCGTGAGTTTTGCGACACACTACCCCGTACTGCAGGTTGTGGTGCCGCTGCTCGCGGCGCCGCTCTGCGTCATTGTCCGGCACGGACCGCTCAGTTGGTTCATAGCCCTGCTGGCGAGCCTGGCGTCTCTCTTCATTGCCGCTTCACTGCTCGCGCAGACCCTGGATGAGGGCATCATCAGTTACGCTATCGGCGGGTGGGCTCCCCCCTGGGGCATTGAATATCGCGTAGATACCCTCGACGCCTTTGTGTTGGTGATCGTCGCTGCCATCGGTACGGTGGTACTACTGTATGCACGACGTAGTGTGGCAACGGAAATCGATGCGCAGAAGCACCATCTCTTCTACGCAGCCTATCTCTTGTGCCTGATCGGCCTGTTAGGCATCGCCATCACCGGTGACGCCTTCAATCTCTTCGTGTTTCTGGAGATCTCCTCCCTTGCCACCTACGCGCTGGTCAGCATGGGCAAGGATCGCCGTGCGCTGACCGCCGCCTATCAGTACCTGATCATGGGCACCCTCGGCGCCACGTTCTATCTCATCGGCATCGGCTTGCTCTATATGGTGACGGGTACGTTGAACATGGCGGACCTCGCCGAACGCCTACCCCCACTGTTTGACTCACGCACGGTGCGCGCTGCGCTCGCCTTCCTGACCGTCGGCATCAGCCTCAAATTAGCGCTCTTCCCGCTCCATCTGTGGTTACCCAACGCCTACACCTACGCGCCATCAGTGGTCACCGCGTTCTTGGCCGGCACGGCCACCAAGGTGGCGGTGTACGCGCTGATCCGGGTGATCTTTACCATCTTCGGCGTTGAGTTCGCACTGGTGGCCATGCCGCTGGATAAGATCCTTCTGCCGCTCTCGATGATTGCCATTTTGAGCGCTTCGATGGTGGCCATCTTTCAGGATGACGCCAAGCGCCTGCTGGCCTACTCCAGTGTGGCACAGATCGGCTACATCATTGCCGGTATCAGCCTCGCCTCGGTGACTGGCCTTACCTCCGCGCTGGTCCATTTGTTCAACCACGCGCTGATGAAAGGCGGGCTGTTTTTGGCATTGGGGTGCGTGGTCTATCGTCTGGGTTCCGCGCAGATCAAAGACTTAGCCGGTCTGGGGCGGTGCATGCCGTGGACGATGGCCGCCTTTGTCGGTGGCGGACTCAGCCTGATCGGTGTGCCACTCACCGCCGGCTTCATCAGTAAGTGGTACCTGGTGGTCGGGGCTTTGGAGAAGGGGCTGTGGCCGGTGGCGGCTATCGTGCTGATCGGGTCGCTATTGGCCGTAATCTACGTCTGGCGTGTGATCGAGACCGCTTACTTCAAGCCGTATGAGGGCAAAGCGACAGTGCGCGAGGCGCCGCTGTCGCTGCTGGCGCCCACCTGGCTGCTGATTCTGGCCAATTTTTACTTCGGCATCGATACCGACCTGACCGCCGGCGTGGCGCGTCAGGCCGCGCTGCAGTTGATGGGGATCGCGCCGTGAGCATCAATGCGCTCGTTCTGACCGCCCTCCTGCTGCCCTTCATTGGCGCTGGCGCCGTGGGTGCGCTCGGCCGCTGGCCCAATTTGCGCGAGGCGGCGACACTCATCACCGCTATAGCCACCTTCCTGGTAGTTGCGCTGATTTACCCTGCGGTCGCGGAAAATGCGCGCCCCGGTCTGGTGCTGGCCGAACCCTTCCCTGGGCTGCCCATCGCATTTCAGGTCGAACCGCTGGGCATGGTGTTCGGATTGCTGGCAAGCTTTTTATGGATCGTCACGTCGATCTACTCCATCGGCTATATGCGTGGCCACCATGAAGAGAATCAGACACGCTTCTATATCTTCTTCGCGATCTCCATCGGCAGTGCGTTGGGCGTTGCCTTTGCTGCCAACATGTTCACGCTGTTCGCCTTCTACGAGGTTTTGACCCTCTGCACCTTCCCGCTGGTGACTCATTCCGGCACCGAGAAGGCCAAGAAAGCGGGTCGTGTCTATTTAGGCATACTGATCGGCACCTCCATAGGCTTTCAACTACTGGGTATCGTATGGACGTGGACCATTACCGGCACACTCGACTTTCGCGAAGGCGGAATCTTCGATTCTTCGATCTCGGCAGGGGTTCTGGTCGTGCTGTTTGCGCTCTACGTCTTCGGCATCGGTAAGGCGGCGTTGATGCCCTTTCACCGTTGGCTACCGGCTGCGATGGTGGCACCTACGCCCGTCAGCGCTTTGTTACATGCGGTCGCGGTAGTGAAGGCGGGTGTTTTCACCGTGCTCAAGGTCAGCGTCTACATTTTCGGTATAGAGACGCTGCGCGACGGTCAGATCTCGCTATGGTTGCAGTACGTTGCAGCCTTCACGCTGATCTCCGCATCGCTGGTAGCGCTCACCAGGGATAATCTGAAGGCGCGCCTCGCCTACTCTACGGTCAGCCAACTCGCCTACATCGTCCTCGCGGCCATGTTAGCGAACGCCTGGAGCATTACGGGCGGCGGTATGCACATCGTGATGCATGCATTCGGCAAGATCACGCTGTTTTTCTGTGCCGGCGCGATCTACGTCGCTGCGCACAAAACCGAAATTTCCGAACTCGACGGCATCGGCAGGCGGATGCCGGTAACCTTGTTCGCGTTTTTCATCGGCTCGCTGGCAGTGATCGGGTTGCCTCCAACCGGCGGTGCGTGGTCGAAATGGTACCTGATGATGGGAGCCTTAGAAGCAGACCGCCTGGTATTGGTCGGCGTGTTAGCACTCTCCACATTGCTGAACGTCGCTTACCTGATGCCAATCGTCGCGCGCGGATTCCTTCTGCCGGCAAAGGACGGGTGGACAGGTGGCGTCCAGGAGGCACCCCTGTTGTGCGTCGCGCCGCTGTTCCTTACCGCGATCGGGTCGATCGTGCTGTTCTTCTACGTGCAACCGATCACCCAGCTCTTGGGGCAGATACGATGAAATCCAATCGCAAATGGTGGCTCGACGAGCCGCGCAATCGCGATAAATTGTACTACGCGCTGTGGGCGGTATGCGTGCTGATCATCATTCCCGACCTTTTCTACGATAAGCACACCTATCACGAGTTTGAGGCGTGGTTTGGCTTTTACGCGATATTCGGTTTTGTTGCGTGCGTGGCGCTGATCCTGCTGGCTAAACAGTTGCGCAAGCTGCTGAAGCGACCGGAGGACTACTATGATCGCTAGCTTCAGCACCCTGTTACCGCCCGGGCTGCTGTTAATCGCGGGCGCCATACTGCTACCACTGGTGCCGGCGCGCTTGAGCGGCGCCTATATGCTGATGCTTCCGGTGCTCGGTTTCCTGCAGTTGCTCGCGCTTCCGGCAGAAGCCTCGGTCACTATCGAATTGTTCGGCTTGACGCTCGAATTACTGCGGGTCGATCGCCTGAGTCTGCTGTTTGGCTACATCTTCCACATTGCCGCGTTCCTCAGCATCATCTACGCGCTCGGGATACGGGATACGATGCAGCGTGTTGCGGCGCTGATCTACGCGGGCGCGGCTATCGCGGCCCTGTTCGCTGGCGACTTGGTTACGCTGTTCGTCTATTGGGAGTTGACCGCAATTTCGTCGGTTTTCCTGATATGGGCGAGCCGCAATGAACGGGCGTATCGCGCCGGGATGCGCTATCTGGTGATTCAGGTGGGGTCTGGGGTGATTCTGTTTGTCGGCTTGTTGCTCCACTACAACGAGACAGGCTCAATCGAGTTTGACCACCTCGGGCTCAGCAGCATGGGTACGGCGCTAATTTTTGCCGCCTTTGGCATCAAGTGTGCTTTTCCGCTTATGCACAACTGGCTGCAGGATGCCTATCCTGAGGCGACCGTCACAGGTACCGTGTTTCTATCGGCGTTCACCACCAAACTGGCCGTATATACTTTAGCCCGCGGTTTCGCCGGCACCGAGATGCTGATCTGGATCGGTGCCCTCATGGCCGCGTTCCCGATCTTCTATGCCGTCATCGAGAACGACCTGCGCCGCGTGCTGGCATACAGCCTCAATAACCAGCTCGGCTTTATGGTGGTCGGTATCGGTGTCGGCACCGAACTCGCGTTGAATGGCACAGCCGCGCATGCTTTTGCTCACATCCTCTACAAGGCGCTATTGTTCATGTCGGTCGGTGCGGTGCTGCTGCGCACTGGCACCGCGAAGGGATCGGAACTCGGCGGTTTGTACAAGTCGATGCCGTTGACAGCCGCCTTCTGCATTGTAGGCGCGGCTTCAATCTCTGCGTTTCCGTTGTTCAGCGGTTTCGTCAGCAAGTCGTTGATCATGAGTGCAACCGTCGACAACGGCTACCTGTGGGTGTGGCTGGTACTGCTGTTTGCATCGGCCGGCGTCGTCGAGCATGCCGGAATCAAGGTGCCTTACTTCGCTTTCTTCGGCCCTGACAACGGCACACGCGTCGCTGAGGCCCCAAGGAGCATGTTGATCGCGATGGGTCTAACCGCGTTCCTTTGCATCGCGATCGGCGTATATCCGGCACCGCTCTACCTGATCCTGCCGTACGCAACGGATTACGACCCCTATACGGTCACTCACGTGGTGACACAGTTGCAACTGCTGTTGCTCGCTATATTGGGTGTCGCGGTACTGATGCGCACCGGCCTCTACCCGCATGAGCAGCGAGCAATCAACCTCGATTTCGATTGGATCTACCGTAAGGCGGCGCCAATAGCGATCAGCACTATGGTTGCGGTTGCCGCGCCTGTCGACGCTGGCTTCAGACGGGGTGTCATCAGTCGTTTCAACCGTCTGGTTGACGGCCTCTTCCGTCATCACGGACCGCGAGGCATATTGGCGCGGACCTGGCCTACCGGGAGCATGGTGCTCTGGGTGGCGATTCTGTTGGCGAGCTACCTGATCATTTATTATCTTTGAGTGACCGCTCCTCCCGGTTTTACACGGACTGAATCCGCTGTCGCTAGCGCGACGCCTCGCGCCACACACACTGACCTCCGGAAGCCTCTTCTATGGCATCGAGCCGCGTCTCGTGCGCCGCCAGTTCTTCCATCGAGGCGGCGACCACCAGCAGCGGCGGCCGATCGGCGGGCAGTCGCCGGATACCTGTCGTGGTCTGCCCCCCTTCGACTCGACCGGCGGAGCGATCCAGCGACAACGTTGCCTGTCCGCCGGTCATGGTCAGATAGACATCGGCGAGTATCTCGGCATCCAGCAATGCACCGTGCAATTCGCGTTGTGAATTATCGATCTCGTAACGCTTGCACAATGCATCGAGGCTGTTGCGCTGGCCGGGATGCCTATCGCGCGCAAGCGCCAGGGTGTCGATTACCCGGCAGCGTGTGGCGATGTCGCTGAGCACGTGTTCGATACGCTGCAACTCGTGGTTGATGAAACCCAGGTCGAAGGGGGCGTTGTGAATGACTAACTCGGCGTCCCCAAGAAAGCCGAGAAACTCATCCGCTACCTCGTCAAAGCGTGGCTTGTCCGCCAGGAACTGATTGGTGATGCCATGGACCTCGATAGCACCCTGGTCGATCTCACGATCCGGCTGCAGGTATTGGTGATAGGTATTTCCCGTGGGTCTCCGATTGATCAGCTCTACGCACCCGATCTCTATGATGCGGTGCCCCTGAGCCGGCTCCAAGCCAGTGGTTTCGGTATCGAGCACGATCTGTCGCATATCTGGTTCCCTCGCTACACGGCAATGAGTTCGTCGATGCCGCGATTGGCCAGTGCATCGGCACGCTCATTTTCAGGGTGCCCTGTGTGCCCGCGCACCCACTCCCAGGTGACCTGATGCGGGGCAAGTGCAGCATCAAGCCGCTGCCACAGATCGACATTCTTGACCGGCTGTTTAGCAGCGGTTTTCCATCCGCGCCGCTTCCAGTTTGCCAACCACTCGGTAATGCCCTTCATGACGTATTGTGAGTCGGTGGTGATATGCACCTGGCAGGGGCGCTTCAACGCCTCCAGACCAGCGATTGCCGCCATCAGCTCCATGCGGTTGTTGGTGGTTTCGGATTCTCCACCGTATAGTTCCTTTTCGTGCTGATTCAAGCGCAGGACAGCACCCCAGCCTCCCGGTCCCGGATTGCCGCGGCATGCGCCGTCGGTGTATAGCTCAATTCGATCCACTCTTACGGTAACTCCTGGTTGTGGGCTCGACCAGCCCCGGCATCAGTGTTCTGCGTCCCTTCCAACGCATGCGAATCGGCGTCAGTGTTGCCACCCGTTTGCGCGCGAGTATGACATAGCCACCGCCAAAGAAGGGCCAGAAGCGCCGCCCGACGCGCTCCATGAACTGCAAGCGTTTCTGCAGTCTTTCATAGCGCAACGGTGGCCGGAAAAAAATGGGCGCCTCATAGGTGATATCAAATCCGAGCAGCGCCAACCAGTCCTTGACACGGGTCGGACTTACGAAGCGCAGACACCACGGGACGCGCGCACCACGTTTGAGAAATAACCGCCAAAGCCCCCATAGGCTCCACGGATTGAAGCCAATGATCAGGGCGTGCCCTTCGGGTATCAGGATGCGATCCACTTCGCGCAAGACCTGATGCGGATCGGATTCCAATTCGAGGGTATGGGTGAGGACCACGGCATCGATACTGTCGCTGGCGATTGGCAGGCTATCGGCACGGGCAAACATCCCCGCATCCCCCACTCTGTTCTCGTGGTCGGCGTCGATCACCAGCCGGTGCTTGATCCGGCAACTTTTGAGCAGATCGCGTTCTCGGCCCAGGGATCCGATCTGCAGGATGTAGTAGCCGAAGACGTAGGGAAGCAGACCGTCCACTTCATTGCGGGCTGCCGCCAGCAGCAGCGATCCAGGTGCCCGCCGATACCACGCGCGCATACGGTTGCGTACCGCGCTGCTGATGGAGGTTGCACCGACGCTGCCGTTACCCTTCATTCGATTTCAAGTACCTCAACCGCCGTGCACCCAGACCGCCGTTGTCTATCGCTACAGCGCCTATTGTACACAGGGCGCCCTGGCGCGGTGGGGACGATAAACCACTTATGCCCGCGTGAACCAGTGGGTTGACCTTAAGTAGCAATCTCTCTATCGTTCCGATAGTTACCACGCTTAGTTCAAGGGCGACAAGAATAATGCAGATGGGACATGGACACTGGGGATTGCTGGTGCTGGCGCTGTCGCTGAGCGGTTGTGTGGCGCTGCAGCCCACGCAAACGGAGGCGCTCCAAACCAGGGTACCAGAACCCGAAATGCAAACCCCCCTCCCCGAGGCCTTGGCCATCGCCGATCTTGAACTCATGGCAGCGCCTGGCGAGGTTTGCTCGCCCGATGTTCACCTTCATCTCAGCGAAGGTATCGAATGGAACTTATGGGATCGGGTACGCGGCGGATTTTCATTGCCCTTCGAGGCCAATTCGCGCATCGATGTTGAACGGCAATGGTACACCAAGAATCAGGCCTATCTGGACCGGGTGGCCGAGCGCGCTGAACCCTACCTGCACTTCATCGTCAGCGAACTCGAACTACGCAATATGCCCGCCGAGCTGGCGCTGCTGCCTATCGTCGAAAGCGCGTTTCAACCCTTTGCCTATTCCGCGGGGCGCGCGGCCGGAATCTGGCAGTTCATTCCGTCGACCGGGAGGATTTTCGATCTCGACCAGAACTGGTGGTATGACGGACGTCGCGACATCGTCGCTTCAACCAACGCCGCACTCGACTATCTGGAGAAGCTGACCGGTTACTTCGATGGCGACTGGATGCTCGCTCTAGCCGCCTACAATTCCGGTTCCGGAACCGTACGAAAAGCGATTCGCAAGAACAGGGCCCGCAACAAAGCGACAGATTTCTGGTCTTTGGACCTGCCCAAAGAGACACGAACTTACGTACCGCGCCTGCTGGCCCTGCGCGATCTCGTCGCAGATCCAGAAGCGTACGGCATGGTGTTACAGCCGATCACCGATCAACGCTATTTCCGCATGGTGGATCTGGATTCGCAGATCGATCTCGCCATGGCGGCAGAGCTTGCGGAACTGCCCATCGAGGAGATCTATCGCCTCAACCCGGGTTTCAATCGTTGGGCGACCGCACCTGAAGGTCCGCACCGTTTAGTGCTACCCCTTGAAGCCGCAGACCGGTTCGAAGATGAGCTTGCCAATGTTCCCCAGGAAGAGCGGGTCACGTGGAAACGACACCGGGTAAAAAGCGGCGAAACGCTTGGCCAGATCGCCCGCAACAACCGTACCACGGTGGCGGTATTACAGCGGGTCAACAGCCTTCGCGGCCACATCATCCGCGCCGGTCATCACCTGCTGATTCCTGTGGCCAGCCGGGCGTCAGCGAGCTATACACTGAGCGCCGATCAGCGGCTTAAAAGCATTCAATCGACACCACGCGGCAGCAACAAAGTGGTCCATACGGTCGCTGCAGGCGACACACTGTGGGATATCAGCCGCAGCTACCAGGTCTCGGTGAGCGCGCTGGCGCGCTGGAACGGTATGGCACCGAGGGATCCACTGAAACCAGGCCAGAAACTGGTCATTTGGCAGCAGTCTGGACTGCAGAAAACCGCACAAAGCACCCCCAATCACGAGGGCCGTATTCAACGTGTCAACTACACCGTACGTCGCGGTGATTCCCTGGCGCGCATCGCGCAGCGTTTCCGGGTGAGTGTCAGCAAACTGCAGCAATGGAACGGCATCAAGAAGGGCGCCTATCTGCAACCCGGTCAACGCTTGACCTTATTCGTGGATGTCACCCGTCAATCGGGCAGCGCATAACACCCCATCATCCCCCGTTACCGCTCCGGCATTGATCCCACCAGCAACTGGGGATCGATGCGCACATCCCGCAGATTCATCCGCCAGTCGAGATGCGGGCCGCTCACCCGGCCGGTAGCGCCGATCTCGGCGATTTTCTGACCTTGCTCTACCCTGTCGCCTTCCCGCACCAGCAAGCGGCTGAGATGCAGGAACGACGAGGAGAGACCGCGACCGTGATCGACAATCAGAGTGCCACCGGAGAAGAACATATCGGGGTGAGCCAAAGTCACGATTCCCGCGGCCGGTGCAACCACGGTGGTACCCACCGGCCCTGCCACGTCGACCCCATAATGAGGCCGCCGCGCCTCGCCGTTCAAAATTCGCTGACTTCCGTAGACACCCGTGATCCTTCCTCGCGCCGGCCAGACAAATCCCCTCCGATAGTCACTACGCTCATCGCGTTTTGCCCTTGCCCTCGCCACCAGGGCGTTTTCAGCACGGATGCGCTCAAGGTCAGTCGCGCTCGGCGTAACCTGCCGCGGCGGCAGACCATCTATGCGCTGGATATCATACTGGCGCTGCGTGACGGGTATGACACGGCGCTCCCGCGAACCGTCGGGATAGACGATATCGATCCGGGCGGCAGGGGCGGCATCCCGTGCAAAACCAAGCAAAAACTCCCCGGACGCCGAGACCCTCAATCGTTCGCCTTCGAAGTGGATCTCGGTCTCCGGGGGGGCCTTCCCGACCAGCAAGCCACCCTGCGTCTGAGGCCCGACGAGGGATACGGATTGCGCCCAAACGGGCGAAATCAGAGTGACCGCCAGGAGCACTCCAACCGTCACGGCATTGCGGGCGACTCGATTCATCAACGGGTAGCGCTGAAAACACTCTCGGCGGCAGCCACCGAACCGCTGCCGCGATTCAGGACCGCTTCCAACGCCGCCAGAGTGTAGAGCACGTTGCGCGGGGTTGCTCCGTAGCCCATCACGCCAATGCGCCATACCTTACCTGCCAGCGCTCCCAGACCTGCGCCTATCTCCAGACCGTATTCGTTGAGCAGACGCATGCGCACCTGCGCCTCATCGACGCCATCAGGCACAATCACAACGTTGAGCTGCGGCAGTCGCTCACCCTTCGGCACCAACAGTTCCAGGCCCAGGGCCTCGAGGCCGGCACGCAGACCGCGGTGGGCTCGCGCATGTCGAGTCCAGGCGTTCTCCAGCCCTTCCTCCCTGAGAAGTCGCAACGCCTCATGCAGCGCATACAGAGCGTGCACCGGGGCGGTGTGGTGGTAGCTGCGCTTGCCTTCACCGCTCCAGTAGCCGGCGATGAGACCAATGTCCATAAACCAGCTCTGCACCGGTGTCTTGCGGCTGAGTATGGATTCCAACGCACGTTCGCTAAAACTGACCGGGGCGAGGCCTGGTGTGCAGGAGAGACACTTCTGACTGCCTGAATAGATCGCATCGATACCCCAGGCATCGACCCGCACCGGCAGGCCACCCAGCGATGTCACTGTGTCAACAACGGTCAGACATCCGTGCTGGCGCGCAATGCCGCAAAGGAGCTCGGCGTTGGAACCGGCGCCTGTGGATGTTTCGGCGTGGACAAAGGCAACCACCTTGGTGTCGGGATTGGCCTTGAGCGCGGCCTCAAGCTTCGCAGGATCGACGGCTCGGCCCCATTCGTCATCGACCACCACCAACTCGCCCCCGCAGCGGGTAACAATCTCCGCCATACGCCCTCCGAAGACGCCGTTGCGGCAAACCACCACCTTGTCGCCCGGTTCAATCAGGTTGATGAGACAGCACTCCATCCCAACGCTTCCCGGCGCAGACAAGGGAAACGTAAGGGGATTCTCCGTTTGGAAGGCATACCGCAGCAGCTCCTTAACCTCCTCCATCATCGCCTGGAAACTGGGATCGAGATGCCCGACCGTGGGTCGTGACAGAGCGGCAAGGACCCGTGGATCGATATCCGACGGGCCGGGTCCCATCAGCATGCGGGCGGGTGGTGCAAACGAGCTACGGTTGTCTGAAACGGTCATGCAGAACTCCCAGTCAGTACGATTCAACAATGCCAGGGCGGCGGGCAAAGGGCGTATTATCTCGGAGCATGCCGCATTCGCCAACCGCCCGACAGCTGTTATTATTCCGAGTTGTTCACTCAAGCAAGAGAAAGGCCCCGCATCGTGACCCAACAGGCTTTGGATTACAACGCCACCCTGATTGAACGTTTCGATATCACGCCCCGCCTGGCGATCTTTCGCGTCAAACCCGATGAGGCCGACTACCCGTTCGCTGCCGGGCAGTACTCGGTATTGGGCCTGAAGCGCTGCGAGAAAAGACTCGGCGAAGCCGATCCTGAAGAGGACGACGGACGCGATCCGCAGCAGATGATCCGCCGTCCCTACTCAATCTGCTCGGGTACGCAACAGCACGAGCTCGAGTTCTACGTATCGATGCTGTCGGGGGGTGAGCTGACGCCTCGTCTGTTTCAACTGAGACCAGGGGCGCGCCTCTTTCTTGGCCCGCAGGCCCGTGGTTTTCTGACCCTGGAGAATATTCCCACCGATACCAATCTGCTGATGGTGGCAACCGGCACGGGTCTCGGTCCCTACATCAGTATGCTCCGAACCCACGCCTACCAGTTCCCCGCCGACAGGATCGGCATTATTCATGGCGCCCGCTACTCGTGGGATCTGGGTTATCGACCCGAACTCGAGTCGTATGCCGCACGCTTTAAGAACATTCGTTATCTGCCAACCATCTCGCGCCCCGATGTCGATCCCGCCTGGGGCGGCGATCACGGCCGCGTCCAACGGTGGCTCGAGGCACACGATTTCGAACAGCGTTTCGGCTTTCCGCTGAGACCGGAGTCCTGCCATGTGTTTCTGTGTGGCAATCCCGGGATGATAGAAGAGGCCACCACCTTCCTGACGGGATTGGGTTACGTTGAAGCAACGCGCAAGCAGCCCGGCAATCTCCACGTTGAAAAGTACTGGTAGCAACCGCTCGCAGAGGTCGCATTTTCGTCTGTCGCCGCACGGTCAAAGCTTCACATTGACCGCACCGTAACGCATCATGAGCCCCTTGTTCACCCATCGTCTTGTGCTGTGCTGCAGACCTACCCTACCAGTGACCAACTAACCCAGACCGTCGCCGTTCAGGGAGAGGGCCCGGCCATACTCTTTCTCCACGGCTGGACCTCAAACCACCGCGAATGGCTGGGATACGCCGCACCATTGAGCGACACCTTCGGTACCTACTGCTGGGATGCGCGCGGTCACGGATCCCACAATCCGCCCCCCCCTGGGCCGGTCACCGTGCAACGCATGGCGCAGGACGTCGACGATCTGATTCAGCACTTTGACCTCGATCACCCACTGCTGGTAGGCCACTCCATGGGAGCGCTGACTGCCTGGGAGTACATACGCCAGTTCGGCAGCCATCACCTTGGTGGGTTGATTGTAGTCGATCAGTCCCCGAAGCTGATTACCGAGGAGGATTGGCCGCACGGGATCTACGGCGATTTTCCGTCCGCGCGCAATACCAACTTCATAGCCCGTTGTGAAACTGATTTTGCCGAATCGGTGCTGCTCCTGGTGGCGGAGGGCAACAACACCATGGCCCAGGAGGAATATGCGGCGGATACCGATCGCATGCAACGCACCCGATCCTACCTGCAAAACCTGCAATCGGGACCATTGATCGAGGTCTGGAAAAGCCTCACTCACCAGGACTACCGCGACGTGCTTCCAGAAATTGTTGTGCCGACACTGCTGATTCACGGTGACGAAAGTCACTTCTACAGTGTGGAGGTGGCTGAGTATGTCCGCCAACACATCCCCCAAGCCATCCTGCATGTCTACGAGGGAACCGACCATTCACCCCATCTGTGGCAGCGTGATCGGTTTCTCGAAGATCTGCGAACTTTTGCCCACCACACCGCCGGGAGGCATCACCCATGAGCGAGCATTACTTCACTCCGGAGCTACTTGCCCGGTTTTCCGCCGAAAAGATGAAGAAGATCAATCTGCATAGCTCCGCCCATCTGTTTTGTGATCTCTATTGCTTGCAACCCGGTCAGGCCCAGAAGGACCATGCCCACGATGACAGTGACAAGGTCTATTGCGTGTTGAACGGAAGGCCAACAATCCGTATTGGTGATGAGTATCGGGAGCTAGGGGCTGACGATGTCGCGATCGCGCCCGCTGGAGTCATACACGGTGTGCGCAACGAGACCGAGGAGAACGCCGTATTGCTGGTCATCATGGCACCGCCGCCCTCCGGCCACTGATCGGCTTCCCCTTATCACCGGGGCCCCTTACCCGGGGTCCGCTCGATTTCCTTGATTGGCCAACGATCCCTCTTGCGAGACGGGCCAACCTGGCCTAGCCTGATAGCGGAGCGATATCCTTCGAGGTATCTTTACAGACGTTGTGTAGCTTGAAACCAAGGCGATGAAGGAGGAGGCACGCCTATGAAGCACAACAAGACCTATCTTGATATTCCGCTATTCTCACACCCCAGCACCAGTGACGCGCACACGTTCGCAGAAACTGATCAGTCCGGCGTCTGGCCACTGGAGACCTGGCTGCTCACACAGCTGCTCAATACGATCGGTTCCCCGTCCATTGCGATAACGCTATGGGATGGCGAAGAGCACTACGCTCCCGCCGCCGGGGCACCCGTAGCGCGTATGCTGGTGAAAAACCGCCCGACGTTGTGGCGACTGTTCACCAATCCGAATCTCAACTTCGGTGACGACTACAGCCGCGGAACAATCGAGATCGATGGCGATCTGGTCGATTTTCTCGAGGCGCTGTTTCGTGCCCGCGCAAAAGCCCATCGGCCGAGTCCCATACAGCGGTTTTTCACACGTGGCCGTGCCCGTTCGCGCCGCAATACGCTGGATGTATCCCCGGAAAATGTCCACCATCACTACGATCTCGGGAACGATTTCTATCGTCTCTGGCTCGACCGGGAGATGGCCTACACCTGTGCTTACTTCCCCACTCCCGACGCGACCCTGGAGGAAGCACAACTCGCCAAGATGGACCATGTCTGCCGTAAACTGGACCTCAAGCCCGGCGAAACAGTGGTCGAGGCGGGCTGCGGATGGGGTAGCATGGCGCGACACATGGCGCTTCGCTACGGCGTTACCGTACGCGCCTACAACATTTCAGCGGAGCAAATCAGGTTTGCTCGCCAGCGGGCCAAAGCGGAAGGATTCGACGATCGCGTGGAGTACGTGCAGGATGACTATCGCACCATTAGCGGGGAATATGACGTCTTCGTCTCCATCGGGATGCTGGAGCATGTGGGGATCGAGAATTACGCCGCTCTCGGCGCACTAATCGATCGAGTGCTGCATAGCAATGGCCGGGGTTTGATTCACACCATCGGTCAAAACCGGCCCGAACCGACGAGCGCATGGACGGAGCGCAGGCTCTTCCCCGGCGGTTACGCGCCGACGTTGCGGCAAATGATGGATATCTTTGAAGGGCCGGGCCTCTCGGTAATCGATGTGGAAAACCTGCGCTTGCACTATGCCTTGACGCTCAATCATTGGCTCTCGCGCTATGAGCGGAACATAGGGCAGGTCAGCGAATCGTTCGACGGGTTTTTTGCCCGTGCTTGGCGTCTCTATCTGGCGGCATCCATTGCCAATTTCAACGTCGGCTCGCTGCAACTCTATCAAGTACTGTTTGCCAGAGCGATGAAAAACGACGGAGCCTGGACCAGAGCGCACCTGTATCACTAGAACACCATCCGTTCGAACTGAACACCGAACATCATGATCGAGCCGACATGCACACAACCGAGGTTCTGATCGTAGGCGGCGGACCCGCAGGATCCAGTTGTGCATGGCGTTTAAAGCAGCACGGTATCGACTGTCTACTGCTCGACCGCGAGGCTTTTCCTCGGCTCAAACTATGTGCCGGGTGGATCACGCCTCAAGTTGTCAGCGACCTGGAGCTAAATATTGCCGATTATCCCCACAGCTTTCTCACCTTCGAGACAACGGTCGTTCACCTGTATGGAATGAGCTTCAGGCTCACGGCACCGCAGCACTCGATACGCCGCATCGAATTCGACGACTGGTTACTGAAGCGTTCCGGAGCCCCGATGATCAATCACGATGTACGCACCATCAAGGAAGTTGACGGCGGCTACCTTATCGACAATCAATACCACGGCAAGTACCTCATCGGCGCAGGAGGTACGCGCTGTCCTGTATACCGTACGTTCTTTCGACAACACAATCCCCGCGCCAAGACGTTACAGGTGGTCGCTCTGGAGCTGGAATTCCCTTTTCACTGGCGTAACGGTGACTGTCATCTCTGGTTCTTCGAACACAGGTTGCCAGGCTACGCCTGGTACGTGCCCAAAGCGGAGGGGTACCTCAATATCGGGATTGGTGGAATGGCCACGCGGTTGAGTGACCGGGGTAGTGACATTAAGGATCATTGGTCACGTTTTACCGAAAAACTGCGAAAATCCCGATTGATCCCTACAACAGAACTCGAACCAAGCGGCTACAGCTATTACCTGCGTTCCGAGATTGATACCCCCCGGCTAGGGAATGCATTCGTTATTGGCGACTCTTCCGGATTGGCGACGCGTGATATGTGCGAAGGTATCGGTCCGGCTATCCGCAGCGGCTTGCAGGCAGCCGATACGATTGCAACAGGAACGACTTTCGATCTCGAACCGGTATCACGAACCAGCTTGAACCACCGTCTTGCTGCGAGGTTTCTCGAGTATCGATTTTGCAGAGCCTGACAACGCCGATTTGCGTTCGGTTCAAGCCACCCGACTGACACCGATGGCAGACCTACATCACAGGGTGCCTGCAAGTGTACCGCTACACATCAGCGGCTGTCTCCAGACCGATAAACAGATCCGAGTCTCCAGCCCGGATTAGCTAGAACCTGTCTCAAAATCCCGCGCGAGCTGTGCCGGGTAGCGGTCATGGTTGGTTCGACTGCTTACCCGTTGCTTCGCCGCACACGCAATCCCCTCAATCGAGCTCACAGTCCAATTGTGAAACAAGGCTTATGATCGGCCCGCATTAGTCTTTATACTGCCACCCTTTGCCTGAACCAGGTTTTTCGGTACCTTTAGCGCACCGCGCCGGTATACCCGCAACAGGTAGCATGCGCACTTCAAGAAGGGAACAACAAGATGGGTTTTCTGGAAGGGAAAAAGGCCCTCGTCGTCGGCGTGGCCAGCAACCGATCCATCGCTTGGGGTATCTCCCAGGCCATGCGTCGCGAGGGTGCGGAACTGGCGTTTACCTATCTCGGCGACAAGTTGAAAGGTCGCCTGGAGCAGATGGCTCACGAATGCGGATCAGAGATTGTTTTGCCCTGTGACGTCGCCAGCGATGAACAGATCCAAAAAGTCTTCGACAGCTTGAAACAGATCTGGGGGCATGTGGACATCATTGTGCACTCGGTCGCCTTCGCCAACCGTGAAGAACTGGACGGCGATTTCCATATCTCGACAACGCGCGAGGGTTTTCGTCTGGCCCATGAAATCAGCTCCTACAGCTTTACGGCGCTGGCAAAAGCCGGGTTTCCACTGATGGAAGGTCGAAGCGCTGCGATGCTGACCATGAGCTACCTCGGCGCGGTACGCTCCATCCCGCATTACAATGTGATGGGTTTGGCAAAGGCGAGTTTGGAGGCCAATGTACGTTATCTGGCTTACTCCATGGGTCCAAGCGGGATTCGTGTCAATGGCATCTCCGCCGGACCGATCAAAACGCTGGCAGCAGCGGGCATCAGCGATTTCCGTAAACTACTGGAGCACAACCAGCAGTTTTCACCGTTGAGACGGAATGCAACCATTGAGGAAGTAGGGAACGTTGGCGCCTTCCTTTGTTCAGACTTGGCCTCCGCCGTAACCGGCGAAATAACCTATGTCGATTGCGGTTACAACATCACTGCGATGGACATCGCCGAAGAAGGATAGCAGTTCCTGAAACAAGAAGGCCGCCCCCATCGCCGGGGCGGCCTTCCGCCAATCAGTTTATATTCGGGCAAGCCTCGGTGACCGCCATCAGACACCCCCGCCCTGCTGACTAGAACCTATCTCATACATGGTCGCCCCTATTTGCCAAGCCCCCAAGGTAGTGATGGTGAGGAGGTAGAGATTGCAGCCATACATCCGGACTTTGTCTGAGGTAGATACCCCTGTCCCTGATGGAATCCGCTGA